>JAGUZU010000100.1 GCA_020060625.1 Anaerolineales bacterium
CCAAAATTCACTCTGTACAAATTCCCAAAATGAACCGCCAAGCCGCCAAGAACGCCAAGAAAAAAATGAAGAAACTTGGCGGCTTGGCGTCCTTGGCGGTAAAAAAACGAAAAATATTCTGATGGGCGATTCTACAGAATCTGAATGTTCCCTTTTCTGCCTGCGTTATAATCCCTTTATCAAATTGCAGGAGAGAATCTAATGACTGAACCGAAACCTTTGAACTGGACTCCCATGCCCAATATCGGCTACAACGTCGTTCGCCGCGGTGACGGGGGGATGACGTTAACTTTTTCCAATCTCTCGGATGAGACCCTGGAACACTGGCATCAATTCGCGTTGGACCACCTGCTCGGCATGGACCGCCGCACGCGCAACCTGTACGACCTGCGCGCCGTGAAGGACATTCCTGAGAAAGCCATCCGCATGGCGGTGGATGCGAACAGCGATCCATCCGCCCGCAACATCCGCGTGGCGGTGGTGGTGGCGAACGAGGAAGTGGCGGGGGGAATCCGCAAGGTGGCGGCGCTCGCGGAGACGGGGCTGGCTTCCGCATTGAAGATCTTCACCGATATCAACGAAGCCGAAGCCTGGCTGGCGCGTCCGTTGGATCAGATTCCATAATGTCGTTGCGAGGAGCGAACGTAGCGGCACGCGACACTTCAGTCACTCCACTCCTTCGCAATGACATGATGTTTATGAAATCACCCACTCTTCAAATCGGGAGTTTTACATTTCAGTGGGGTTCCCGCACGTACGTGATGGGAATCCTGAATGTGACTCCCGATTCGTTTTCGGGGGATGGCATCATCGCCAAAGGGGATGCGGTTGCATTCGCAATCAAACAGGCGGCGGACTTCCTCGAAGGCGGCGCGGACATCCTCGATGTCGGCGGCGAATCCACGCGCCCCGGCTCCGCGCCAGTGACCGCGGACGAAGAGATGGAGCGGGTGATTCCCGTCATCGAGGCGCTTCATGCGAACTTCCCCAATGCGATCATTTCCATAGATTCCTACAAAGCCAGCGTGGCGGAGGCGGCGATTCGCGCAGGCGCCCATATCGTCAATGACGTGTGGGGCTTCCGCGCGGATGCGGAGACCGCGGCGGTGGCGGCGAAATACAAAACGCCCGTGATCCTGATGCACAACCGCAGCAACCCCGCCAGTGTGGAAGCGCGCGCGAGATTGGGCGGTGCGTACATCGGCGCGGAGTACGAAAATCTAATCGAAGATGTGAAACGCGAGTTACTCGTCAGCGTGGAGATTGCAGGAAAAGCCGGAGTGGAGGAAGAGGTCATTTTGCTCGACCCAGGCATCGGCTTCGGAAAGACGCGGGAGCATAATCTGGAATTGATCAACCGCCTCGGCGAAATCCGCGAGTTGGGATATCCCATCCTGCTTGGTCCATCCCGCAAATCGTTTATCGGATTTACATTGGACTTGCCGCCCGATCAAAGAATCGAAGGGACTGCCGCGACGGTGGCGGTGGGGATCACGCGCGGCGCGGACGTGATCCGCGTGCATGATGTGAAGGAAATGGCGCGCGTGGCGAAGATGACGGATGCGATGGTACGGAATACAACATGATTTCACCGCGGAGGCGCGGAGAACACAGAGAAAAAAACTCCGCGCGCTCTGCGTCTCTGCGGTTGAAATAGATCGCGCATAAACATGAGCAACTCATACTCAAAAGAACTCCTCCGCACGGGAATCATCGAAGCAAAGGCTGGTCACAAAGACACCGCCCGCCGTTACCTCGACCGCGCGATCTACATGGCAGGGTCGCATGACGTGCTTGCCGAAGCGTGGTTTTGGATGAGCGAAGCGCTCGACGATGCCCTGGAAAAACGCAAGGCGCTGGAGAACTGCCTTTCGCACGACCTGCATCATGCGCGCGCGCGGCGCGCGCTGGCGATTCTGGATGGCAAACTCAAAGCCGACGAATTGGTGAACCCCGACCGCCTGCCTGCCGCGCCCGACGGGTTGCGAAGCGCGGACGCCGACCGCTTTATGTGCCCCAAGTGCGGCGGACGCATGTCGTTTTCACCCGACGGCGTTTCGCTGGTCTGTGAATATTGCACGCGCCAGCACGCGTTGGGCTTGGGGGCGAAAAGCGAGGACGAAAAGGACTTCATCGTTGCGATGGCGACCATGAAGGGACATGGCAAACCCTTGCAGGAACAAGCCTTCCGCTGCAACGGCTGCGGCGCGGAGTTCATCTTGCCTCCCAAACAAATTTCCGCCAACTGCGCCTATTGCGATTCGCCGCATGTCATCCGCATCGAAAATTCCAAAGACCTGCTTGCGCCCGATGCCATCCTCCCGCACGCTTTCGACCGGAAACGCGCCGTGAAACTGCTCATCGAATGGGTGAAGGGCAACGGCATCACGCCCGAAAAGCAGGTCGAACTTCCGCGCGGGCTGTACCTTCCGCTGTGGACGTTCGACATCGGCGGAGAGATCGATTACACGGGCGAGATGGTCCAATATGAAGACAACCCGTTCAGCAGCAGGGACGAGCGCAAGGTGATTCGGATTCAGGATAAATATCCCGTGCTGGTGGATGACCTGCCGCTTCCCGCCTCCCGCAAACTGTCTGCTGTTTTTCTGAAGCTGATTCCCACCTTCGACCTTAAGTCGCTCCAGCCGTACGACCCGCGCTATCTCGCGGACTGGCTCGCCGAGATCTACGACGTCCCGATGGCGGATGCTTCGTTGGACGCGCGCAGTCAAACGTACAGGAAAATGAAGCGCGATCTTCCCGCCCTGTTGAACGGACTTAACATCGTCCACACCTCCTCCGCCAACATCATGGTGACCTCGTTCAAGCTCAACCTGCTGCCCGTATGGATGACCGAGATTCCCTTCGACGGGCGCGAGCATCTCCTGCTCATCAACGGGCAAAGCGGGCATATCGCAAGCGACCTGCCCGAAGAAGAGGAGGAAGCAGGCGGGTTGTTCAGTTTTCTGAGCGATCTGCTGAACGATTAACCCCGCCGGCTTGTATTCTGCCTGCTTTTCATTCCCCATTCAGCCAATGAAAGGAATCAGCCCGCGGACTGCTGGTTGATTCCCAAATAAGCATACGCCGCAGCGACGGCAAGACCCAGCCAGGACTGCCCCATATCGGTCAGCGGCTGCAGGAAGCCCGGATATTGCAGGAACCCGACGATGAATGCCAGCAGCCCGAAAATAACCCAGATCAAAAGATAGAGCGTGGTGGTGACCTTCAGAATGGTCTTCGCCTGCTCGCTTGGGTTGTCATCCAAAACGCGGGCATAGGGGGTTTCACCCGGCTTGGTGACCGCAAGTTCCGCAATCACCAGCGCGGAAACCAAGCCGCCGACCATGGCGAGCGTGGTGCTCATGCCGCTCGTGAAACTCTCCTTGGTGAGGCTCGTGCATTCCTCGCCTTTGGCAAGACAACTGGTGACCGCCAACGCCACGATGACGGCGTACACGTACAGTCCCAACAAAATGACCGCAATGACGCCGCCAAAGAGTGTCTTTTGGGATAAGCCTGTTCTTTTTTGGGGGGCGGGGTTTCTTTTTGCCATGATCTTTTGCGCCATGCCCGGAGCAACGGACGGAGGCGCATTCCTCCTTTCATGAATGGAAATGACGGATTGCTCTCTCTGAAAACAGCTGTTGCCATTGGTTCCATAGTACAACTGCCGGGCTTGAATTTCAACCGTCAGTTTGCGCGGATTGCAATGCCTTCTTCATCCTTGACCCCACCCGCGCTGGGACCTTCAACCCGTGTTCCCACACCCTGATCACTTTCCAGCCCGTCTTCCGCAATTGACGGTTTACCAGTTTGTCGCGCTCCTTGTTTGCCTGCAATTTCCCCTCCTAAAATTCTCGATCCAAAAGAAAACAGCGTAAGAGCCCTCACTGGGCTTCTTACGCTGTGTCAAATACCATCAGATTCAGGCTTTTGTTTTTTGCGCCTGTGATTTGACAGCAGGGAGGCGGTCATACTCTGCTGGCTCGGCATGCGGGACTTTGGCTAACGCATTCTGAAATTTCTTTTTACTCGCGCGTGATGCCCGTTTTTGAATGTAATCCTCCGCCGCCAAAGCGGATACCTTCTCTGCCAATGCGAGCGTAATCAACTGATTAATGGAAATATTCTCCTCGCGCGCCAGTTCGCGGGCGGCTTTGTGCAGCGACTCGGGAAGTCGTAAACTGATTGTGCTCATGACAAAACTCCTATCTTGCGCAGGAACTCTACAGGCGATATGGCTTGGATGCCAAACTCCTCGATATTGTTGAAATCTTTTTTATTGTGCGTGATGATGAACTGACATCCTGCTGCAACGGCGAGTTCCAATACCATGTCATCCTTGGGGTCTTTGAGGAAGGGACGCCAAAGAAAAAATACCTGTTGTTCGTTTCCGATTTCGCAAATGTAATTGATCACGTCGTCAATGACATCTTCCGTGATTTGCGTTTTGCCGATCAATCTCTTAGCGGCATCTTCATATTCCAATACCAGGGCAACGGAAATGTAGATATCGAAGGATTCGTTTTCGCCAAGCAGGGAAATGAGCAGAAAGGAAGCGCCATCTCTTGACCGCAAAGCGGAAACAAGAACATTGGTATCTATGACGACACGGTATTTCATAGCGGTATTGTATGCAATACCACTGTCCGCGTCAACCTTTTGGCACTGCGCGTAGATTAACGCCCTCTCAGCCCCACTTCGTGCTTAATACCTTCTTCACCCTCGCCCCCACCCGCACAGGGACCTTCAACTCGTGTTCCCACACCCTGATCACTTTCCAGCCCGTCTTCCGCAATTGACGGTTTACCAGTTTGTCGCGCTCCCTCTTCAAACCTTCGACCTGTGACTTTCGATCTCCCCCATTCCCCAATCTACCAACTTACCAAAATTCCTTTACAATCCCCCCATGCCCTCCACCCTCCCCATCCTCCGCGCCCGGCGCGAACGCAGGCTGGATAAACAGAAACGCAGCGAGAACCGCGCGCGCGGCGCCATCCTCAGCGGGGGGATTGTCTTTTCGATCATTCTTGCCGCCGTCATCCTGCTCGGCGCGTTCGCCTACGCCGACGTGACCCGCGACCTGCCTTCCACGCAAATCCTCCCCATCCTCCTGAATCCTCCAAACGGTTTGCTCCTCCAGCCCACGCGCATCTACGACCGCACGGGTACGCAAGTCCTCGCAACCTTCGCGCCCGAAGACGCCCCGCGCCGCTACATCCCCGTCAGCGACCAGAACCCGCAGCACATCCCCGAACATCTCATCAACGCCGTCATCGCCGCCGCCGACCCCGGCTTTTGGCGTCATTCGGGTTATTCACTCCAAGGCTTGGAGGACCCCGACCCGCACCCCACCCTCGCGCAAAAACTCGTCAGCGGGCTGATGCTCTACAACGAGCCTCCTTCCACGCGCCGCGCCGTCCGCGAACGCATCCTTGCCGCGCAGATCACCGCTCAATTCGGACGCGCACAAATCATCGAGTGGCATCTCAACAGCGCGAACTTCGGGAGGCACGCCTACGGGGTCGAAGCCGCCGCGCAGCTGTATTTCGGCAAACCCGCGGACGCGCTCACCCTCGCCGAGTCCGCCATCCTCGCCGCGGTCAGCGAGACGCCCGCGCTCAACCCTCTCGACGCCCCGCAAGTCGCCATTCAACGCGGGCGCGAATTGCTTTATGTGATGAACGACCTCGGACTCGCTCCCACCTCCGAAGTGGAATCAGCGCTTTTGACGACTCCCACCTTCCAAACCGCGCCTCTGACTCCGCCCGTAGTTGCTCCCGCTTTCGTCAACCTGGTCATCGCCCAAGCCGAATCCTTCATCCCGCGTGAACGGCTCGAACGCGGCGGCATGATCGTCATCACCACGCTGGATTACGACTTGCAAAAGCAGGCATCCTGCGCGACGGAAGTGTATGCCGCGCGCCTGGCTGGAAACCCCGACCCCGAATCCGATTGCGAGTCGGCGCGGCTGTTACCGTCCCTGCCGCCTGCTATCAACTTTGAAGATTCGTCTGCCAGCGCGTTGATCCTCGACCCGAAAATGGGACAAGTCCTGGCGCTCGTCGGAGAAACCGTCAGGGGAGAGGAAACTCCACTGGTTGGCGCGCACAAGCCCGGGTCGAGTCTCGATGCGTTCGTCTATTTGACGGGATTCACCCGGGGCTTGAGTCCCGCCTCGCTGACGTGGGACATCCCGCAAGAGTCGAACATCCAAAACTTCGACGGCGTTCATCATGGACCTTTGCGTTTGCGAATCGCATTGGCGAACGATTATCAAGCGCCCGTCGAGACGTTGAAGGCGCAGATGGGAATCGAAAATGTGATTGATGTTGCATCTTCGTTCGGCTTGGATTTGAATTCGGATGTGACCATGCTCGATCTTGCCGGCGCGTACGGTGTGTTTGGGACGCAGGGCGTGTATTTCGGGCGGGAGGTGAACGAGGATTTCACGCCCGTGTCGCTGCTGAGGGTTGAGTCGGCAGACCGCGGCGTGCTGCTCGATTGGTCCATCCCGCAGGCGCGGACGGTGGTGACGCCCGCGATGGCGTATTTGACGACGCACGTTTTGAGCGACGAACCCGCGCGCTGGGAAACGTGGGGCAGGCAGAACCCGCTGGAGATTGACAGACCTGCGGGCGTGAAATCCGGGCAGACATTCGAAGGAAGCGATGCGTGGATCGTGGGGTACACGCCTTCACACGTTGTAGTAACTTGGACTGGAGTCCGTACCCCCCTTGCACAAGGAGACGATCCGCTTTCCTCCCCCCACTTGTTGGGGGGACCGAGGGGGGTAACTCCGCGTTTCCCCGCCGTGTTGTGGAATGCGCTCATGCAAACCGCCTCCGCAAACCTCCCGCCCGACGGCTGGACATTGCCGCAAGGCGTGGCAGTGACGACGGTCTGCGATCCATCAGGCTTGCTGCCGACGCGCGAATGCCCGAACCTGGTGACGGAGGTCTTCCTGCACGGCAGCGAGCCAACGCACGAGGATAATTTATTCCGCGAGTTTTCCGTCAACCGCGAGACGGGCTTGCTTGCCACGGTCTTCACGCCGCCCGAATTGATCGAGAACCGCGTGTACCTGATCGTCCCCGAACATGCGCGGGCGTGGGCGCAAAGCGCAGGCTTGGCAGTGCCTCCCTCTTCGTATGACGCCATCCAGCCGCCGCCGTTTAACCCGAATGTCAACATCACCTCGCCGCAGCTCTTCACGGACGTGGACGGCGTGGTGCAAATCATCGGCACGGCTTCAGGCGACGACTTTCTCTTTTATCGTGTGCAGGTGGGAAAGGGACTGAACCCGCAATCATGGATTCAGTTGGGAGATGATTCGTTCGAGCCTGTGGAAAACGGTCTATTGGCGGAGTGGGATACGACAGGCTTGAGCGGGTTGTACGCTGTTCAATTGGTGGTGGTGCAAAACGACCAGGTGGTGGAAACGGCGGTGATTCAAGTGACGGTGAGCGATTAGCGGTTAGCGATTAGCGGTTAGCAGTTAGCAGTTAGCAAAACCCACCGCAAACACTAATCGCTAAAAGCCAATAGCCAACCGCTAAATGCCAATCGCTAAAAGCCAAAAACCAAAGGAGGTTGTGATGAAGGATTTTCGCTCGCTAAAAGTTTGGGAGAAATCGCACGAATTGACGTTGAAAATTTACAAAGCCACAGACGGTTTTCCAAAACATGAGTTGTATGGGGTCACAAGCCAGATTCGACGGGCGGCGGTTTCCGTCCCCACCAACATCGCCGAGGGCAGCGGCAAGGACAGCGACGGGGAACTCAAACGGTTTTTCCTGATCGCCATGGGATCAGCCAGCGAGTTGGAATACCTGCTCATCCTCGCCCGCGACCTGAACTACCTGACGGACGAGGCTTATCAGGAAATGCAGACCCAGTTAATCGAAATCCGCAAAATGCTCAACGCCTTCATCCAAAGGTTAAAAGGCGGCGGCAGCTAACTGCTAAAAGCCAACCGCTAATCGCTAACCGCTAAAAGCCAACCGCTACCGCGCCAGCACCTTCGCCATGTGGAAATACTCCATATTCACCCTGCGTTTGTTCGAAATCACATCCGCCAGCGGGATGAATTCCACGCCCTTGCCTTTGAGACCGGTCATCACGCCATGCGCGCCTTCCACCAGCGCCTCCACCGCCTTGACCCCCATGCGGGAAGCCAGCAAACGGTCATACGCCGTGGGCGATCCCCCGCGCTGGATGTGACCAAGGATCGTCATGCGCGTCTTGAAACCGACGTCCATCTCGTCAATCTTTTGCGCTAGGTCTGTGGTGCGGATGCCCGATCCCTCCGCGTTGATCAGGATGGCATGAGTTTTGCCGCGCTGATACGCCTCCTCCACCGCTTTTGCAACTTCATCTACAGTGACCGGCGCTTCGGGGATCAAGACCATTTCCGCGCCGCAGACGATGCCCGCCATCACCGCCAGATAGCCGCTGTTGCGCCCCATTGTTTCGATCAAAAACGCGCGCTGGTGCGAGGACGCCGTATCGCGCAGTTTGTCCACCGCATCCATGATGGTGTTCATGGCGGTATCCGTGCCGACGGCGATGTTCGTGCCCCAGATGTCGTTATCGATGCTGCCGGGAATGCCGATCACCTTCACGCCTTTTTGCGCGAGCGCGTACGCGCCGTTCATCGAACCTTCGCCGCCGATGACGATCAACGCATCCATGCCCGCCTCGTTCATCTTGCGGATCGCGTCGCGCTGACCAGTTGGCTCCAAAAAGCGCTTGCTGCGGCTGGTCAACAACACCGTCCCGCCGCGCTGTAGAATGCCGCCCACATCGCGCGCGCCCAACGGGCGGAATTCGCCATTGAGCAAACCTTCGAATCCGTGCATCACGCCAAGCACGTCCATGTTATTGGCAAGCGCCGTCCGCACCACCGCGCGGATCGCCGCATTCATGCCCGGCGCGTCGCCTCCGGATGTCAATACCCCTATTGTAAATTTCTCAGCCATCGAGTCTGTATGTAGAGCAAGTCTGAGACTTGCTCTACTACCCTTTCTTGATCGTGAACGTATCGAAATCGCGCGCCACCACGGTGTTCGGAAAAACGGACTGCGCTTCAGCCAGCACATCCTTGCCGCGATAGCGGCGCGAAATATGAGTGAGAATCAACTTCTTAACCCCCGCTTTAATCGCGAGTTCCGCAGCCATGCGCGCAGTGAGATGCGAGAACTGCTTCGCCATATCCGCTTCTTCATCCAAATACGTGGCTTCGATCACCACCGCATCCGCATCCTTGCAGATTTCGACCAGGTTGTTGATCTTGCCGGTATCCCCCACCACGACGAGTTTACTGCCCTTTTGCCAGTCGCCCAGCACATCGTCCGGCGTGACGCGCTTGCCGCCGGCGTCTGGCAGTGTGACCTCGCGTCCCTCCACCAGTTCGCGCCGTTCGGGTCCGAACGGCACGCCAAGCGCGTCCGCCTTTTCCGAAAGGAATGGACGCCGCGCCTTCTCCTCGAAAACATAACCAAGGCTGTCCGGTCCGCGATGCGAAACCGGGAACGCTGTCACCGTGAAATCCTCCGCCTCGAACACGACCCCGGGCTTGATCTCCACCAGACGCAGCGGCATCGGCGGCTGTTTCCCGCGCAGGACGACGTCATAAAGAAGCGTGCGCACGCGCTCCAATGCGCCGCGACTCCCAAAAACCTCGAACTCTTCGATTGCCTCCCAACGCAAAAACGTGGAAAGCAGACCGCCCAACCCGAGGATATGATCGAGATGCCCATGCGTGAGCAGGACGCGCGTCAGGCGTTTGAAGCCCTTGCCCGATTGCAGGATCTGCCGCTGCGTTCCCTCGCCGCAGTCCACCAGAAAACGATGCTCGTTGTGGGAGATGATCTGACCCGAAAGCCCGCGCTGAATGGAAGGCGCGGAAGCGGATGTGCCAAGAAAAAGAATTTCGAACAATATTGTGTCCTTACAATGGATGATCGCACAGAAGGGAATTCTGACGAGAATTTTTATGAAAGCCCTGCAATTGTACCTTAAAAGGAAAACAGACCATTTGTGCTATAATGACCGCCAACTGTAATGCCTCTTCTCAAACCCTCGTCCCCTTCAAAAAAGAACACCAAGTCGTCGGGCAAAACCGTTGCGCCTAAAAAGGCAAAGTCCGCCTCCAAACACAAGGCGCATCCAACTCCGCCGCCCGCCGAACCCGGCTTGTGGGAGCGCCTCTCCGAAGAACGCAAACTGGATGTTATCGGAATCGTCCTTTCATTTTCGGGCATCATCATTCTTTTGGGGCTGGTCTCCGCGAACCGCTCCGCGTTTATTGGCGGCATCATCTTCTTCCTTTCGCAAATCTTTGGCTGGGGAATTTACGTCCTGCCGCTGGGCTTGCTCGTCTTCGGTCTCTGGCTCGTCTTCCGCAAGATCGAACGCATCCCCCCGCTTTCGCTCGAACGCGGAATCGGCAGCATTGTCCTCTTTCTCTGGCTTCTCACCGTTTTGCATACCTTCGTCGCCACCGCCGAAACCGCCGAAGCCGTCGCGCTCACCGGCGTGGGCGGCGGCGCGCTTGGCGGATTGTTCCAGCGTTTTCTTTGGAGCGCGCTCGGTTCCAGCGGCGCATTCATTGCGCTTGCGGCATGGCTCATCATCGGCATCGCCGTTATGCTGGACAAACCCGTGACGGAACTTTTCTTCTGGCTCCAGCCGTTGGCTGACAAATTGCGGCAGATGCTCAACCGTCCGCTTGCGCCTCAAACCCCGCCGACAACTGATTCAGCAGCCCAAAACGGATTCACGCCGATTGATTCCGCCGCCATGCCATCCCTGCAAACGGACGCAATTCCCGTCCAGCCTGTGCAGACGCGCAGCGGCGCGGCCGTCATCGAATGGAAACTGCCGGAGATCGGCGACATCCTCGATTCGGGTAACGCCCCTTCGACGAATGAAGAGTTCGTCCAACAGCGCGCGCGGTTAATCGAAGAGACGCTCGCCTCCTTTGGCGCGCCAGCGCAGGTGGTGGCGATCAGCCGCGGACCGACGATCACGCAATTTGGGGTGGAGCCGCTTTTCGTCGAGACCCGAGGCGGCGTGCGGACGAGAGTCCGCGTGGGCAAGATCGCATCCCTCGCCGACGACCTTGCGCTCGCGCTCGCCGCGCCGCGCATCCGCATCCAGGCGCCCGTGCCGGGTCATAGTTATGTCGGCATCGAAGTGCCGAATGAAGAGATGACGATGGTGGCGCTGCGCGATATTTTGGAAAGCGAGATTTTCAAAAACACCAAAAAGCCCCTGAGTTTCGGTTTGGGGCGCGACGTGGCGGGTCACCCCACGATTGCCAGCATAGATAACATGCCGCACATGCTGATCGCAGGCACAACCGGTTCGGGTAAATCGGTTTGTGTGAATTCGATCCTCACCTGCATGCTGCTGTACAACACGCCCGATGATCTGCGGCTTGTGCTGGTGGACCCAAAGCGCGTGGAGTTGACCGGTTACAACGGCGTGCCGCATTTGCTCGGACCCGTCGTTGTGGAAATGGATCGCGTCATCGGCGCGCTGCAGTGGATGACGCGCGAAATGGACAAGCGTTATCACATGTTTGCGCAGGCGGGCTCGCGCAATATTACCGACTACAATGCCAAGATGAAATTACAGGGAGGAAAGAAACTGCCGTACCTCGTGGTTGTCATTGACGAATTGGCGGATTTGATGATGATCGCGCCGGATGAAACAGAACGGACCATCACGCGCCTCGCCCAACTGGCGCGCGCGACGGGCATTCACATGATCCTTGCCACCCAGCGCCCGTCTGTAGATGTAGTGACGGGTCTCATCAAAGCCAACTTCCCGGCGCGTATTGCGTTCGCTGTGGCGTCCAACACCGACAGCCGCGTCATCCTCGACCAGCCTGGCGCGGAACGTCTGCTCGGGCGCGGCGACATGCTTTATCAGGCGCCTGATGCGCCCGCGCCCGTCCGCTTGCAGGGCGTGTTTGTTTCAGATCACGAGATTCAGAAACTGGTGGAGTACTGGCGCGACCAGACAGGCGGCGCAAGTCCGTATGCCGTTGCCGGAATGCCCGCGGATACCATTCCCGAAAATGTGCCGCTCAAGCAGACGCCGTTGTGGGAGGAGACGCCGAAAGTGGAGGGCGATCCATTGTTCGAGGACGCCGTGGCGATCATCCGCAAGGAGGGCAAAGCGTCTGTTTCCATGCTGCAACGGCGTTTGCGCATCGGTTATACCCGCGCCTCACGCATCGTGGATATGATGGAGGACAGGAAGATCGTCGGTCCGCCGGAGGGCGGCACGCAAATGAGACAGGTGCTGGATTATGGAAACGTCACGCCGCCGAATGAAGATGAAACTTAACGAAAGGACTGCTTTTCAGCAGTCCTTTCGTTATCTGCAACGCTGTTCGATTATCCAGATGTTTTCCCAAAAATCAGGATAAGGTTTTTAGAACGCTTTCGCCAAATTCCGCCACCACTCATCCTTTTCGCCGGGGACAAAAGGCGTGTACAGCGTCAGTCTGTCCGCGATGCCGTCGTAACGTTTCTTCAGGTCGGATGCGAGGTTCTCCTGCGTGGTCATCAGACAAAACTCCGCCAGCATCTCATCCGTGATGAGCATGGGCATCTCCGCCCACTCGCCTTTGGAAGCAAAGCCCGAAAGTCTTTCGGCGGTCTCGCCCCAGCCATGCAAGTCCATCACAGGTTTGTACGAAGGGGTCGAAGCGTAAAACGCAACCTGCATCCGCGCGAAGGCTTCTTCTTCAGGCGAAGTCGCAACAAAGGGAGTCATCGAAACCGTGATGTCGCTTCGTTTGCGTCCGCTTTTTTGCAAGCCTTCCGCGATGGCGGGCAGAATCACGTCGTTCATATAACGCGGACTGTTGAACGGGTGCGCGTGGAATCCCTCACACAGTTCGCCTGCGAGTTTGGCAAGCCCCGTGTTCACGCCTGCAACGTAGATGGGAATAAGACCCTCACCCACAGGCAGGGGGGACGGTTGGAAAAACGGCGACATCAACGTCACTTTGTAATATTCTCCGCGGAAGTTCAACTTCGCGCCGTTTTGCCACGAATCCCACAAAGCGCGAATGACCTGAATCTGCTCGCGGAGTTTCCCGGTCACAGACTGGGGCCATGGCATCCCGAACCGCCTCTCGATATGCGCCTTAACCTGCGTGCCAAGCCCCAAAATGAATCTACCCCCAGACTGCGCTGCCAAGTCCCATGCGGTGTAGGCGAGGTTGGCAGGCGAGCGCGCAAACGACACAGCTATTGCGGTTCCCATTTCCATTTTTGATGTGTGTTCCGCGATCAACGCGCAGGGCAAAAATGGATCGTGTTGGGTTTCCTGAGTCCACAAGGCGGCGAAGCCGATTTCTTCGGCGGCTTTCGCAATCGCAGGGACATCCTTTAGCGGAACAGGGGGGAGGGCGGCATCGAGTTTCATGAGGTAAGTATACAAGGTGATAAGGGAATAGTGAATAGTGAATAGGAATAGGGAATAGGAAAACTTCTCTGCCGTGCATTTGAGAATTGGGACGCAGATGAACGCAGATAAATTCATTAAAAATCAGCGCAATCAGCGTTTGTCAGCGTCCCACGTGGGTTTTGTACGGTAGAGAGAGGAAAACAAAAAAACCCTCCGATACAGGAGGGCTTGTGAGCGCGGAGAGATTCGAATACATCCCCCCTGTGGGGACACGCAACCAAACAAAAAACCCTCCGATACAGGAGGGCTTGTGAGCGCGGAGAGATTCGAACTCTCAACCAACGGCTTAAAAGTTTTCAAGTTAAGAAAAGGAGATTTTTATGTCTTGTATTAATTACGTTCCTGTATTGTGTAATGATTGTTTGCGACTATTTTTAGTTGATTATGATAAATATGTTGCGAATGGTTGTTCTCTTCCTTGTGTGTGTGGTAGCAATGAGATTTGTCATTGTGGTGATTGTATGGATATTGTTGATAAGTTAATTTCTTGGAATCAAAATGGATGTCCTGGCGCGTTTTATTATGGGCTTCAAAATCCGATTGCTTATTGGCGTCCTTTTGATGGTTGTGTTAAGTACGATGAGGATTTGCCTGTTTAGGGCGGTTTGTAATATTTATCAAATGCCTGGTGCAGCTCATCGATGGCAAAGGTCCCATAAAAATCAGCGGTGACAGTGATTGATTTATGTCCTGCAAGTTGTGATACTTGCGGGAGTGGCATTCCGTCCTGGATACGTTTCCTGCACCAACGATGGCGCCATTGATGTGGGCTGCATGGTTCGCTGATTTTTAATTTTTCCCGATATCGATCTAAGATTTCTGATATTCCTGCTGTTGATAGCGGTGTGCCTTTTGCGGTCGTGAATACATGATCTGATTGATGGTTGCGGACCTGTAGCCAGTGAACCAGGGCGCGGTGTGCTTCCGGACTCATTACTACGGTCCTGTCGATATCGCCTTTCTCATGGATGATTGCTCTCCTGCATAATGGTTCTGGTTGATCCAAAAATAAATTACTGATCCGCAGATCTGCAATTCCTCCCCTCCTGGCATTTGTGCTTTCCAAAAAATTGATTAAGGCGTAGTCTCTCGCGTTTTGTCTGGCTGCGTTAATGATCTGTTTTGCGTTGTGGTCGCTGATTCCCTTCCTGGCACGTTTTGGTAGTTTTGGAAGTCGCAGTTCCTGCGCGAGATTGATCGGCAAAATATTTCGACGGTGTAGGAACTTAAAGAATTTTTTTACAGCTCGAATGTATCCATGTTTTGTATCGGGTGCGATTGATGATCTTTCTAGCTTTTCATACCAGGCAAATAAATCAAGCTCGATCACAGTGTTGATCGTTCGGCTCGATCCTCCCATTTGATTTGCAAAATTAAATAACTTATCTCTGTACCAGGTCTTTGTTTTTGTGGACCTGCCTACTGTCTCTATTTGCAAAAAAGTTTCAATCGCCATTGCAAAGTTGATCGTGTCGGTGGTGGTGATTGTTTGCTGAATCATATTTTCCCTAGGAGGTGTGACGGGCATAGAACAAATGCCCCCGTAAATAGTACACCCGATGATGGAGGAGTTTCCAAATCAACCATCATCGAGTGACCGTTCATATTCTATCAAATTTCAAAAAGGAGTTTCCTATGTCTTTAAATTTGTTCGCTTTGGTTTTTGGATCTAAGGATCCTTTTCAGCCTGATGATCTTGTTCGTTTGCGTCAGGAGCTGCGAGGTGATGCTTCCGATGATCAAGTAACTGTTTCTATTGATTCGGTTCTCGCTGATCGTCATGGGATTGATCTTGATGTAAATGGATTTCCAGAGGCTGAATCTCTCGAAGCTTGGCATCGTAAGCACAATCCGCATCTGTTTGAGTAAATCAATTATGACCAGGTTGGTAAGGTCCAGTCTGGTCAATTTCAAAAAAGGAGTTTCCCCATGAATGTTTTTGATAGGGTTGTACGTTTCATGGATCATACGGAAGTTTCGTTTGTTACGTTGTTGGCAAAGATTATTCCGTTGTTGGTCCCGATCATTCCCGCGTATGTTGGATATAGTCACGTCACCGATCAGTCTACTGGTTTGGGATTCGAGTCTTGGGCGGGATGGGTTTATGGTGGCGTCATCGAAGGGCTTGGATACGCGGCGATTTACAAGGCTGTACAGTTTTGGGAGCATAACCGCAAGTACACGGCGGAGAAAAATCAAGCTCCGCTATTTGCTGCAGTGGCGATCTATCTGGTGTACCTGGTCGTTACGTTGACCGTGAATGTCGTCTTGGATTACAAGGCAGGCTTGGAATTTTATAAGGTCATTGCGCTTGGTTTGATTTCCCTTCTTTCTGTCCCTGCTGGTTTGCTCATGTCTATTTCTGCTGTTCATACTGAACGAACAACTGAACGCGAGCGAACGAACGAACGTGCGCGTGTCGAACGTAATCAGCGAAGGAACGAACAGGCGAACGAACAGCGAACGGATTTACGAGCGAACGAACAGCGAACGAACGAACGACCACGGAAGGTGCGTCGAACGAACGAACAAGTGTTACAGCCAACGAACGAACAGCGAACGAACAGATCGTTTGGTTTTTCGCCGAATGAACAACGAACGAACGATGATAGCAAACAGGCGCGATTGTTTGATCATATCCAGCAGCTGCAATTGAACGGAATGCCTGTACCTGGTCCGTCTCAACTCTCGCGTGATTTGCGAATGAGCAAGTCATACATCAGTGAACGATTGAATGAATGGAGGACAGAATGAAACAACTGGTTTTCTTTGTTCTTCGTGATGGTAAAGATGTTTATGACCGCGCTTACGATCTTTTTGCTACGTCCGTTCAGGATATGCAATCGGGCTTATGGCAGTATGAAACTTTTGACGACCTGAAAGTTTTGGAGATGGCTCGATTGTTATCTGAGGATTGTAAAGAGAAAACACGTGAAAAAGTTTTGTCTCGTCGTATTGATCGTGTTTTGCGGGATGCGGGTTTAGAAGTTCGGAGGAGATTATGACTTGGAAGATTGTGATTTCTTTTGAGGAGTGGAGAAAGCGTAATCCTGATCTTGAAAATTTGGTTGATTGTCCTCGATGTTTTGGATTTGGCGCAACAGTTGAGGACCATGTCGAATTACATTCATGTATCAGGTGTGAAGGTGAAGGACTGATCGAGGATTTATATTCTCTTTATCTGGATGATATTGAACATGATCTTCGCTTGGTTTTTGCTGTTTATCCTCCCAATAAAATGACGCCAGGGCTTAAAGAGTTTTTGCTTCGTTTCTATGTGGATGGGGTGTATCCATGACACAAGATATTTACATCGCTGCTTTGGATTGGTTGGGTCGGGGTTTTGATCTTTTGCCCATTCAGCCAGGCACGAAGAAAAAGGCTGCCGGGTTTGGTGTTTACTCATCAAGGATTACTGATCAGTATTTTGCTGCTCAATATTTTCGTGACGCATCGATGCGCTGGAATTTGGGCGTTGTTGCTCCTGAAGGTACGATCATTTTGGATTTTGATAACTGGGACACGTATCTTGATTGGGTCCGATTTGCGAAGCGTTTTGATGATTCGATGACCACATCGTATACGGAGGTTACTCCCCGCTATGGCGCCCATGTTTTTTTGTCGGGCGAGGTGCCGGATGGACTCAAATGTCGTGATGGTGTTGAGGTAAAGCATGATGTTGTTGTCGCTCCCTCGATTGTGGGTGGTGTGCGTTATGAATCATTGGGAGTAGAGACGCATATTTATCACGGGTCGCTCGATGCCGTCTTTTTTTTCCTTAGCCGTCCGTGTCCCGATTCTGCTGTTCAAGTTGTTTCGAAAATGCGTGATTATGATGGTGGAGCAATATCCAAGATAAAGGGATCTTTATCCATTGTCGAATTGATGAGGAAGTATTATCCTCGGACCAAGCTCAAGCAGCGCGGCATATTTTATAATTCTCTTTGTCCGTTCCATGCCGAAAAGAATTCGTCCTTTTGGCTAAATTCACAACTGAATATATTTGGGTGTCACGCTTGCAAGGCGCGGGGTGACGTCATCAACTTTTACGCGCTTGCTAAAAACATCAACAATGACCAGGCAGTAAGAGAATTGATGACGTTTTATGCTTGACGCTACCACGTGGACACCGCTTGATCGTTCTCGCCTCCAATTGCGCAATATGGAGGCGGATGATCGTTTAACTGTTAATCGGTTGATCCGTTGGCAGCGTCAATCTGTTGCGCGGTTGATTTTGCCAGGCGAGCGAGTTGCGAAGTGTTACAGGGTGCGGGTTCGTGAGCTCGTCGATGTGATGCGGTCGGCGAAGTTCAAACGCGCTCATTATGGTGGCTTGTTTACGTGTACATCTGTTTGGTCTTGTCCTGTGTGCGCTGCTAAGATCACAGAGAGGCGGCGTATTGAGTTGCAGCAGGCAATCGATAAATCTGACGGAATGGGGATTAAATACTTCATGGTGACGTGGACCTTGCAACATACGAAGCAGGATAGTTTGCGGGATGTGCGTGATGCTCTTGGTGTTGCGTTGCGTAAATTACGTGCGGGTCGTTGGTACCAGGGTTTTGCTGATCAGTGGGGCATTCTCGGCAACGTTACAGGTTCTGAAGTTACTTATGGATCTGAGTTCGGCTGGCATTATCATAAACATTCGATATATTTCACCAGGCAGGCTGTTACGGTCGCGGATCTCCGGACTATGCAGGGTGAGTTATCTTTGAAGTATCGCTTGATCTTGGAAAAAATGGGACGTTATGCACATCCGATCATTGGTGTCGATGTTCGCGCTGGTGATTCTGCGGTTGGTGATTATGTTGCCAAGTATGGACAGCAGCAAGCTATATCGAATTGGTCTCTTGCTGCGGAACTTACAAAGGGCAGTAGTAAAAATGCCCTGGTTGGTAGTGATCACTTCACCCCGTTTGAGTTGCTTGATCTTTATTTGTATCGTCACGATGATGGATCGTTGTTTCGGGAATATGCCCAGGTTATGAAAGGTCAACATCAAATACGATGGTCTGCGGATTTGCGCAAGGAACTTGAGCTTGATCCTGAAATAACCGATGAAGAAATAGCATCTGTACAAGATGAGGATGGTTATCTTTTTGCTCAGATTACGATTCAGCAGTGGCGCAGGATTATTAAACGGGAAAAGCGGGCGCAGGTACTTGAAGTTGCATCGATGGGTGATGCGGATTTGTTTCAAAAATTTTTGCAGTTAATAAGTTGAAATTTAATGCAGAAGAGGACAGAAAATATGAAAATAAAAAATGTGAAAATAAAAATCAGTAAGGAACGAATCGAGAGGATGATTATGGAACATGAATGGATCGAAAATTCTAAAGGTATGCTCTTGTGGGTTTGTACATGCGCCCGTTGCGGAGCGTTGCGCTATGGTTGGCGGTGGGGAAGAGTGATCGAATATACATACCCTGCCGAGCAAAGTGTGGACCTGGCTGCTTGCGGCGGTCATCAGTCCGTGTCATATCCCCTGCAATTATCACTTTTTGCAGATGTGCCGTTTTAATTCTAATATTTGCCTTTGCTTGCAGGGTGCCTCCCTTAGTTCGTGTAGTCCATGTTGACCTGCCAGGGTGAGGGGGCGATAGCGGTGAAAAAAAAGACGGGTGGGTTTTGGTTTTCACCCGTCTTTTTTTTCACAATATTGGATGGGGCGGGTGAAAAATGTTTGGGTTGAAGATTAGGCTACAGGTTTGATCAGGTTGTTTTTTGGGCGCGGAACGCGCGGCTCTACTTGGTATTAAGTATTAACGCGAAATTCGCGTCCCGCCACGTAGAAGCCCTACAACATGCCTTTCTCGATTTTTTCATGTCGAGGTAGCGGTACTCCCCCTAGCGTCAAAATTTGACCTTAGAATTTTCGTTCTAAGATAGTTCGTATGTTCTATTTTGGGGCATGAAGGGGGGATGTGGCAAAAAATGGTAAATTTTGAGGGTTGTAAAATTGGTCAATTTTTGATTGTCTGGACAAGTCTTGACCGAGAAATGAGACAAGGTTGTCCGAATAATAGTTTTTAGCGTAGAAAAATGCCTGGTGGAAAAGTTTTCGGATAATGTGATTTTTTACTGTTGACATATTAGAACTTTTTTGCTAAATTACATCCAGACACGATCCGCATCCCAGCGGTCGTGTCTGTTTTGTTATATCGGGGGTGTGGATCTGTCGGGGAGCCAATACGCGGACGTTCCGCTTTTGGGGTCCTCACCAGGGCAAGTGATGACCTACCTATTACGCCCAAAAAGGAGATCCAAAAAATGCAAGTTTCTTTCACAGGTATTGTGCGTGAGATCAAGGATTGGGAAACGGATAAGCAGGGAAATGTCTTGCCTCCGGAAAAGGTCACAACTCAGATCACGTTTCTGGATCGTGAAACTGGCGGAGATGTGGTTATTACTTTCCCTCACGATCATGGCTTTGTTGTTGGGCAGGATGTGCAGATCAAGAATGCTCTTGTGAAGCCTGTTCTGCGCAATTTCAAGTTGTCGTTGTATGCGCAGCCCAACAACACGCCTGTTCATCAAGTTGATGACAAATCGAAAAAGTAACGCGTCCGCGGCGCGAACTTTAATCCTTATGAGAGGAGGTTAACGCTACCATGGCAGACCTTGTAACCTGGATGACGGATCTGTTCGCCGTAAGTCTCGGGACCGTCGGAACGACCACCGTTACGCTCGGCTTGATCCTGTCTTTCTCGCTCGTCGCCGGGCTTGTGATCAACATCTATCGGCGCGTCAAATCACGCTGATCATCACCAAGTAAATCGGCTGGGCGGAGACGTCCAGCCGATTCTGTGAGGATACTATGGGAGAACTTATTCAACTTACCAACACAATTGTTGACACGATGAAGCATATCAATTATCACGGTATATCAATGTGGAACATTATGCAGATCATAATTTGGTTCAATATTGTGGTTTGGACGTTGGTCAGATTTTTCTTTGGTCGAGTAGGGGGCGGGAGTGATGACTGAAGTTCAGACCATTACGTTTGGGGGCGTGATGGTTTTGTTGATGTTGCGTCAGCCGATTATTGCCATTGCTTGGATATTATCGGTTGCATTGGGAGTGTTGCCGGATGAAATGCTTGTGCCAGGTATAGTGGCGTTGATTTTTATATCGCTGTTTCTGGTTTATAAGAGAGAGGCAGATAAGTAATATGTCCGCAGTTATGTACTTGTTGAATGAGTTGGGAATTTTGTCAGCGATTCAGTTTTTGGTCACATCCATAATTGTCTTGATACTTGTGCTAATGGTGGTGCGGAGGTCATGAAGACGTCGTCTGCTGTGTTGTTGTTGGGCGCTTTGACAGTCGGGTTGATTGTTACGCCCAGGGCGGTTGGGGCGTATGAAGATTATCAGGAAGTTACATCAACTCCGGAAGCTACGACAACGGTTACAGCTCCCCCTGCATATCAACCACAGATATTGTCCACGCAGGATCTTGGTGATTTAAGTTGTCCGCCGGATGGATCGAATCCTGTTGGGTGGGGAACGGTAACGCCATCGTCGGGGTGGAATTTGCTTTGTTCGCAGTGTGTGAGTCAATCGGAGTGGGCAACATCTACGCCTGCAGATACGGCTACTCCAAATCCGACTTATGTGTATCTTACGCAGGCGGCTTGTCAAACTGCTGCTCCGGGAGGAGAGCCGTGCATAACATCAACGCCGACGGTTACTCCTTTGTCAACAACTACTATGACAAGTACTCCATCTTCAAATATAGTTTTTACAGGTGGTTCGCTTGTATCTACCGGTTCTGTTTATTTCAGTGATACTGCCGAATTCCAGCGTACTTGGTCTCGTGTTTTGACGTCTGATTTGGTTACGTTTAGTGGTTATGTTGGCATTCGTGATGCGTCTACAACTCGTTGGGATAATAGATTGGTGGATTTTCAAACTACTTATACTGGTTCCGGCTATGTTTATTGGAATGCTGATTTTGTTGAGAGCCATGAGAATGCTACATTAAATTCTGTGAGTTTGATTTTACATGATAATGATGGTGATGAAATCATAGATTTGATTAATAATCCTATTGGTAGCGCGTATCTAAGTTCTTCTGGCACAATTTTTTATAGGCTTTCTTATAACTCTAAAAATCCTTTTATGTCGTATAGTATTCCAGCTGCTGAATTTACTGACAATGGGACAGTTATATCAAATGTGCCTTTTGAGCCTACTCCTACGCCTACGGTTACACCAACTGCCAGTCCATTAGGTTATTGTCAGTCAGTCAGTAATGTTGAAAGTGGATTTTCTTGGTCGGGTATTACGTATGGAGAAACTTATTGTCAGGATATAGGTCCTTATGGAGGCTTTGATTTCAATGGTTTGACTGCGAATCCGATTGGAGCATTTCCCTGGATTGCTCATCTCTGTCTTCAGGATGTCTCTTTTGGCAATGCTGTGATTTTCGATGTCGAAATATCGCTCGAAGTGGTGCTTTATATTCTTGGTATTGTTGCGATCATTCGAAATCTATTTGTATCGTGAGGATAAACAATGGAACCTTGGTTTAATGTTACTTTGACTGTTCCTATGGGATTGGCTACTGTGTTTGGTGTGGCGTTTTTGGTTTATGCAATAAAGTCAGTCCTATGATTTTGTACGATGATGGCTTTTTTGCCGAACTTGATGATTGTTATATGGTGTATATCACCGGACGTTTGGGATCTGGTAAAACACTGTTTGCGGTTGAAATTGCTGAACGATATTTGAAGAAGGGTTACAAGTTGATCAGTCAGATCAATTGTATTTGGAACGATGATCCTGCTACTATGCAGATGGATGAATTCGGTAGGCGGAAGGTGGTAGCTATCTTCGATGAACTTGGTCTTTATTTTCGGACGCAGAAAAGCGCCGGGGCAATTTCTTCGTTTGCTCGAAAACAGCAGACTTATCTTATATTTTCGGGACGTAAAGCCCCGCATGATGATCTGTGTGAATTAACTGTGCAGTTATGGTTTGACTTTTTCAAGTGGTTTCTGATTCCGATCAAATTGTGGAGATATGACAAAATCAATGGGCGAAAATCGTATCATGGTTACATTATCCAAACTGCGTGGTGGGAGCATTTTGGCGTTTATGACACGCTCGATCCGGGGGACTTTCCGGAGGATATTGTCAATACGTTTAAGACGTGGACAAAGGAATATTTCCAGAAGTACAAACGCAAATACGAGATACGAGATGTGGAGAGCGGAAGGGGGGATGACATCTCCGAACTTGGTAACGACATTGCTTCATCTGCTCGGAAAATGGGAGAAGCGGCAGAAAAGTTTGCGTCCGTTCCTCGGGGTAAAAAGTGGTGGGGGAGCTAATTACCTTGTGACGGCTGGTCAGATGTGGATCATGATCGGCACGATTTTATATTTTTCACGGGGGTTTTTTGGGATGTTTTTACCTAATCCGGAGACAGGCGCAAATATGGAGTCTGCTTATGCTTTGGGATTGGTGGAACCGTCGCCAACACCAACACCGATCTTGGTGCAGATTGTGCCTGGTATAAATGTTACAAGTCCTACGCCTTATCCAACATATACTCCACTTCCAACTGTGACACCTGCGGCGCCTTGGATGAGGGATACGCCAACGCCTGTTTATATTCCTCTCGATCCGTTGACTGTGAACTGGGTCTTTAGTTATTATTATCCTGACCTTGTTGCCAAGATGGCTGAAAATCCGGAATATGCTGTAAATTGCCATGAAGCCAATTGGATTTATAACGATCAAAGGACCAGGGTGATTGGATGTAAGAATACGACTGCGTCCGGTTTGCCGTGGAAGGAATACATGATGGATCGTTCAGAACATATTGATTTTCGGGGAGGGATTGCAGTTCCGGTATATCCTGATATGCCTGTGTCTTGGGAATTTGCGCTCTATCCGCCTGGAACGGTCATGACGATATCGTCTCCTGTGCAGATTGCTGGAGATTATCTTGTAATTGATTTATGTGGGGGGTGTAATGCCTATGCTGCCAGTCATGGTGTAATGTTTGTGGATTTTGTAGCGAAGGGTTTGCCGGAAGGTGTCAATTTTTGGGATAGTGTGATTATCGAATCAGTGAGGTATCCATGATTTATAGGACTAAAGTTTCGGATGGTTTTGGTGACCCGGCGCGGTATCAAATGATCTTTAATAGTGCAACAGGGAAATTTCGTTGTTTGCTTTATACGAGAGAAGGTTATAAGTTGAAAAGTCTTGAATGGGCGAATTCGGAAGAGGATGCTTTCAATTGTGCTAATGAGTGGTGTGAGAAAAAATTAGGAGCGCGGTTGTCTTCGGTTATTTATCCATAAGCAGGGTCGAGGCGGCTCCCGTTCCGCGAAGCGGACGGAGCCGCCGCCCTGTTTGATGAATTGATTTGAATAGGTCATTTGTATTGGACTATCTCGATTCCGTCGCTCCTGAGGCTTCCTGTGGTCACGATTTTTTGTTTCTAAATGCTTTTATGGGGTGATTGTTATCATATCGTTTAATTTTGACAGTAACATGGAAATTAGTGTAATGCTTCCGATGCACCCAATTAAAGCAAGGGAAATTATTCCAATAATTTTGTTTCGTTTTTCTCGTTTCAAGTAGTTAATTACATCTTTGTTGTCTTTTTCAGGAGGGAAATTTTGTCTCAGTTCCAGAATTTCTATGCGTTGTTCCAATTCTTCCAAGTATTTCATCAGTTCGTTCATGTTTTTGAATTTTCGGGACATGGGATTTTCCTCCTTGACAAAATTTCCGAATGTGCGTAAGATGTTGCGCATGACACAGGACCGAAAAGATTTAAGTGTTGCTCAAGTTGCGATAATTCTTGTTTGTTCTCCTCGGCATGTTTTGAATCTAATATCTGCTGGTCACTTCCCTAATGCGTATAAAATGAATCCTGGCAAGAGAAGTGTGTATCGCATTCCTCGGAAAGATGTGGATGCGTTTCTTAGGTTGCGGAAGAAATAATCAGCCCCGCGTGCGGTCACACGCAGGGCTGTGACGGCGGCTCTATTGTCGTCAAAGTGAGATGGCACTTTAACAACTGAATAGAGACAGTGAGCGCGGAGAGATTCGAACTCTCAACCAACGGCTTAAAAGGCCGCTGCTCTGCCGTTGAGCTACGCGCCCATTACTAAGGCGGGTTGCATTCTATCACGTCAGAATACCCGCGTCAACGCATGGATAAAGCAGGTCAACGAGATAAAAAATAGCGGTAAAAAACCGTTTGCCGGACATTGGCGATGAAGTTTTTCGAGAGCTTGTCTTCCATGAATTGCAGGGAGATGATCTCATCCGCAGTCAATGCGCCGGGATGCTCAAGTTCCAGCGCGCCAGCCTGCTCGAGATGAGCGGCAGGTTTGGGCGGCGGAGCGACGCGTTGGTCTTCGTCCAGAACGAGATAATACTCGTATGTCCGGTAAACGGAGCGGTTGATTTCGTAGAGGGGAGTGAGAGAGCCGAAAACAAGCAACAGGTAACAAGCGGCGAGTAATAAGCGGGGCGTTGTTTTATCGAAGATAGTTTCACCCGCCATCAACATCAAATAGAAAAGCGGGGCAATCGAGACGCGCATGACGAAGTCACGGTCGCTGCCGAGTTGGATAAAGGGGATGACGAGCAGGAGCAAGCCCGTAACCATCCAACGCGGGTCGCGCCATTTGACCGGCGCAAGCGCGAACCAGAGAATCCCGCCTTCGAGCAGGAAGAAGGCGAGGAAGTCGGCGAAGGGGATGGCTTGCAGTCCGCGCTGCTGGGCGGCGGTGTTCGATAAAAAGTAGAAAGTGGAAAGCAGGAGGATGATGGCGGCGGCAGGCAGGATTTCCCAACGGAGGTTTTTGAACGGAGATTTAAAGTCGGTTTGTTTGATAAGTTCGATAAGGACATAGGGAAGAAGCCCAAGGGAGACGAGGGGCGCGAAGAAAAAGCAAAGAGACCAGAGAAGAATAATTTCAGCATGAGATTGAGATTGCCTCGCCGCAATGACAACAATCATGGCAACACACAACCATGCTGGGACGGCTTGGTTGAAGACCCAAAACAATTGCGTGGTGAAGGAGGAGTATTGAAGATTGCCAGCCCAAATCTCAAGATGCGTGACGGGCGGCAAAAGAGACGGGTATTCCTTTGCAAAAAACAGCGTGCCGATGGAATCCAATCCGCTGAAGAGGATGAGGAGCAGGCTGGCTTTGAGCGGGGAAGTTTTCAGCGCGGATGCCAGGTGCAGGGTAACAAGTAGAACGCCAGGCAATGTCCAAAGGAAAAGGGCGAAGTTGGCGGCTTTCCAGCCGAGGAACCTGCCAACCCATGCGGAAGGCAGCCAGTAGCCAACGTAATAAACCAGCATCTTCACGGGTCCGCTTTCGGGCTGGGTGTAGTAAACGGGCCAGTCGAACTTGATCAAATCACGGAAGACAGCGTTACGCCAGTGATGGTCCCAGTTTTGGAAGGCATAGCCGCCAACGCCGGAGAGCGCCACCCAGAAGGCAGTAATCAGTAACCAGTAACCAATTGATTTGGAATCGGGGAATGGGGAATGGTGATTAGTGGCACAGTTTTTGAAAAGCCGCCAAATTGCAAAGAGGACGATGGCAGATAAAGGAATGGCAATGGAGAGCCTTACCCAACCGAAAAGGAAGAGAAGAAAGGGGAATATGAGATAAAGGATGGAAACGCGGTAAAGGAATTTCATGGTCAACGGTCTATCGCACAGCATCCAATTCGTAGATAACGTAATCTTCCTTTGCCATTGTAACGGAATAATGTTCTTCCAAAAACGCGCGGAGTTCGGGGAAGTCGCGCGAGGTATCCTCGCCGGAAATCCAGGGTTTGTCTATGGCTGTCACTTCCACGATAAATCGCGGCTGCGCTTCATGCAATTGATTCATAAAGCCGCTTCGCAGGGATTGAATATACGGGTCGGAAACATGATGATAGAAATAAAAATCGAAGACATATTTCGTGGCAAGCGGCGCGCGGGTCTCGAGCATGGCAAGCAGTGTGCCGCCCGTCCAATCGAGCGGCTGGACGGTATCGCCCGGTTCGAGGTTCTTTTCGAGAAATTTTGAAATCTCGCCCGCACGGTTGGAAGAGGTTGCGATCTGTTTGCCTTCGATTTGGCGGATAAAGGTTTGGGAGGGGCGGATGTTTATAAGAATGACCGCGAGAAGGATGATGGAGGAAAGAGGCAAGAGGAAAGAAGGCAATCCCACAGGGAGGCTTCGCGCTGGAAAGTGGAAAGTGGAAAGTGAGGCAAGGAGAACAACGCAATACACAAACGGAATGTAGTGATAGGGGAAGAATTGACCCGATAACGCCGGATAGATCGCATAACACAACGCAAGACAGGCAAGCAGGTACGCCTGGTGATTCCGATTAAGATAAACGCCAAAGCCTGCGGGGATCAGCCACAACCCGCCTCCGCCCAGACGCCAAAACTGATTCAACAAATAAGCCGTTCTCTCCGCCGACGGCGTGACTGCCATCTCGCCGTTGATTTGCGCGTACAAACCCCAGTAGTTGAGCGCAATATCAAGGAAGGGAATCAATGCGCCCGTCAACGCGAGCCAAGCCGTGACGAGTGAAATGGGAATAAAAAATCCGATGACTGCCGGGAGGAAAACTTGTTTCAGAAGGTTTGGCAGGGAAAACTCCGGGCGTTGACGAAGGTCTGCAATGTCAAAGAGCAGGAAAGGCAGGAGTCCGAGCGCGGCGTGGGGCTTGACGACTGCCGATAGACCGAAGAGAAATCCGAGGGTGAGGCGATGCTTGAGAGTCAGAGAGTCGCGCAATCCCGCCCAAAGAGCGAGCGCAACAAAGACAAGCAAAAGATACTCGCGTTGAAGCGAGAGCGCCGGACCGCCCTGCAAATATTTCAAGCCGAAGAGGATGCCTGCCGCAAGGGCGGGGAGTTTTCCAAAACGCCGCATGGCAAAGTACGTGATGAGGATGAGTGCGGCGAGGATAAGCAGGTCGAGGATGCGGATGCGGAAAGCGCCGAAATTGCCGGCAATGCCGAGCAGGTAGTAGATGAGGTAACTACCCGGCATTTGAAAGTCGAAGATGTCGCGGTAGGGAACGCGCCCTTCGCTTTGTATGAGAAAGGCTTCGTAGAAGAGCGGCGCTTCATCGTGCGCGAGGGGCCATTGCAATGAGAAAGCCGCCTGCGTAACGAGCAGGGCGGCAAGTAAAAAAAGCAAAATGACTGGGAGCGGACGCATCAACTGTTAAATGAATTCCCCGCCCGTGATGTCGCGCTGGATTAACGTCCGTTCGGGCGTGAATTTGAATGTAACTTCGATGCGCTGGAAACACCTGCTTTCGCCGATCAGCGCCTTGCGGACGTGGTACACGTCGCCGCCTTCTTCATATTCCACGCTGGGGTCGTTGTCCAAATCCACGCGCCCTTCGATGGTCTCGCCGCAGTGATTGCATTTGACCGTGAAAACGTAATAACGTTTTTCGGGCTTTCGGGGCGCGCCAAAAAGTTTTTGAAGGAAATTCATGGCGTATGTTCCCTTTCGCTGCCATATTCATACAGTTCGACTTTGAAGGCGGCAAGCGAGCGGTTGATGTCCGTGATGAAGGCAATCAACGAGGCGATCAACGATCCCATGCAGGCGACAAAAATGATGCTGAGAAGCCATGCGTCTTCGATGCCGAACAGGGCGGTGATAAACAACATGATAACCAGCAGCGCGGCGCACAACAGGCTGATGGCGGCAAAGAGAATGGACAGGCGGATCAACTTCGCCCGGCTCCAAAGAATATCTATCTGAGCGAGCGCCTTTTGTTGGAGAGGTCCGCCCACAGTTTCGGAAAAAGCCAGAAGCGCGCGAGCCCGGTCAATGACGCGCGAGAGGCGGTTGGTCATGCTCAACAGGAGCAACCCCACGCCGGAGATTACGATCACAGGACCGATGGCAGTCTGCAAAACGGGAATCAGTTCCTGGATGGAGGTCATCTAAAATTCCATTCCTTCAGCACGTCCATCGCCTTGCGATGGGTCAGGTCCAATTGCAGCGGCGTGATGGAAACATAACCCTGCGAAAGCGCGCCGAAATCCGTGCCGTTTTCCGCCACGCCGGTGGGCGCTTCGCCGCCGATCCAGTAATACGGCTTGCCGCGCGGGTCCATGCGGACATCGAGCGCATCGCGGTACACGCGCAGTCCCTGCCGCGTGATCATGTAGCCTTTAAGTTCGGACTCTTTCAGATACGGCACGTTGACGTTCAAGACGACGCCTTCGGGCAAACCGTCCGCGATGACTTTTTCCGCGACGCGCTTCGCGACTACGGCGGCAGCTGAGTAGTCGAGCGGAGCTCTGTGCCCTTCCGGCGAATCCAGCGAAACCGCAATGCCTTTCACGCCCGCTATGACCGCTTCCATCGCGGCGGTGACCGTGCCGGAGTAGGTCACGTCATGCCCGATGTTGGCGTTCGGGTTGATGCCCGAAACGACGAGGTCAATCGGTTCTTCGATCAAGCCGAGGAGTGGCAGCGCGACGCAATCCGAAGGCGCGCCATCCGAAGCAAAAGCGGGTGTGCCGTCTGCAAGGATGGTTTCCTTCACGCGCAAGGGACGTTCCATCGTCTTCACGTGCCCCGAAGCCGACCAGTTTTTGTCGGGCGCAAAAACGGTCACTTTGCCGAGGCTGCGCATTTCCTGCGCGAGCGCGAGGAGTCCGGGGGCGGTTACGCCGTCATCGTTGGTTACAAGGATGTGCATAAGTTGATTTCCGATTTATGATTTTAGATTTGCAATTGATTATAACGCCATGCGGTTGGCAAAGAAAAACGCCCTGCGTTTTGCAGAGCGTTTTATAGTATTGCTCTATAAAAACTACGCCTACCACGAAGATTTTGCGCGTAGGTCGGATTGCCAATCCGACTTACTTTGGCTGCGGCTTGCCGCGCTATAGTATTGCTCTGGAAAAACTATGCCTACCACGAAGATTTTGCGCGTAGGTCGGATTGCCAATCCGACTTACTTTGGCTGCGGCTTGCCGCGCTATGGCGTTACGCCGTGAAAACTGCGCCAACCGCGCTGTGGTCTATTGTCCGCGATCCATCGTCCGTAAGGTCACGCCATTTTGAGACGGGTCCTGCAGCAGCAAGCCGTCTTCAGTTTGGTTACTGGGAATGCCAGCCGCATCCGCGCGCTTGACCACCTCATCCAACGAGGACTGATTCGGGAAGTCCACGGTGAAATGGCGCAGACCAACCGCATCGTCGGGCGGAGGCGGAGCGCCGGCTCCCTGCCAGGTGTTCAATCCGATGTGATGGTGGTATCCACCCGCGGAGACGAACGCCATCTGAAATTCCTTTGCATGCCCCATCACATCGAAGCCGAGTACCCCATGATAGAAATCCAGCGCTTCGGGGATGTCGCGCACATGCAAATGGATATGTCCCATTTTGGTTTCGGGCGGAATGGGCACATCGATGCGGTCACTATCGGTGAGATGCTTGAAGAGCGCATCCACATCCAACGGTTCGCGCCCATCGCTCCAGCGACCGTCTGCCCAGCGGGTTTCGTATTTGCCATCCTCCATCGTCCACGAGCCGTCTTCGGGGGATTCGCAATAGAGTTCGATGCCGTTGCCTTCGGGGTCGTCGAGGTAGGTGGTCTTGGTCATGACATGGTCGGTGGGCGAGTTGCGGACCTTCAACGCAAATAAACGCGCCATGGCAATCGCAAGTTCTCGGCGGTTGGGGAAGAGCACTGCAAAGTGATACAAGCCCGTCACCCCGCGATATTTTTTCAAATCCGGCGCTTCGTTCAGGATGAGCAAGTCCGCGCTTCCGGCTCCCAGCCCAGCCTGTTTCTCCTTCCGCCAGTGGACCTTGAAGCCCAGGGCTTTTTCATAGAACAAGACCTGGTTCTCGAGGTTGGCAACCGTCAAAGAGACGTGCCCAATGCCCGTCCGCGGGTGGATAGAGAATTCCGTTTTGTTTTCAGCTTGTGGTTGACTCATTTTCTCTCATTTCATCGAATAAGGCTGATATGAGCATAGACTACGTCAGTCCTTTCAGCCTTTCGTGAGGGGGGCTGTATAATTTGCTCATCAGTCATTTTTCGATCCTGTGCCAAAAGGAACATCGCCATGCCCCTCGAATGGATCCATTCCTCTGAAAATCTCGATTGGGACGAACTGTCCCAACTTTACTTGGATGCTCCGCTCGGTTACAAAGCGCCCGCGGACTTGAAAATCGCGTTCTCGAACAGCATGTTCAAATGCCTGGTGTACGACGATGGGAAATTGATCGCGGCGGGGCGCGCGCTGGCGGACGGGACGGATTGCTCCTACATTTGCGACGTCGCCGTCCACCCGAAGTATCAGGGCATGGGCTTGGGCAGGGACATCGTTTCCAAACTGGTCGAGTTCTCGAAGAAGCACAAGAAGATCATCTTATATGCCGCCATCGGGAAAGAGGCGTTTTACAAGAAACTCGGCTTCAAACGCATGACCACCGCGATGGCGATCTTCAAAAATCAGGCGGAGGTGCTGGAGTCGGGGATCGTGGTGGATGATTCCTGAGGTTGTGCTACACTTGGGGAAATAGCCAATACAGTGTTCTGTTTTACCTTGGGAGATTAAAATGACAATACCTGATTATCAATCCTTGATGCTTCCGATACTTAATCTTGCCGCTGATGAGCTAGAGCACTCCTTGCAGGAAGCCACGAAAGTGCTGGCTGAGCAATTCAATCTTACTGAGGCTGAGTTGGCAGAGATGCTCCCCAGCGCAAGGAAAACAAGATTTTATGACCGTGTTGGCTGGGCGGCGACTTATCTTCGCAAGGCTGGTTTATTGAATGCAACCGGTCGGGGACGATTCCAAATTTCACCCAGGGGATTGGATGTACTTAAACAATCACCGAAGCACATTAATGTTGAATTTCTTAGCCAATTTGACGAGTTTGTCGAATTTCGGACAAGACGCGACAAGGATGATGATGAAAAAATCACGCCAAGAGAAATAGATGTTCAAACGCCCGAAGAAGCCATTGAAGCTGCATATCAAAGCCTGCGCCAAACACTGGCAGAAGATGTTTTACAAACTGTTAAAAGTTGTTCGCCATCCTTTTTTGAAAGGCTGGTCATCGACGTGTTGGTAAAAATGGGGTACGGCGGCACTCGAAAAGAAGCAGGCAAAGCGATTGGGAAAAGCGGCGATGGCGGGATTGACGGAATCATCAATGAAGACCGTCTTGGCTTGGATGTGATCTACATTCAAGCGAAAAAATGGGAAAACCCTGTCGGACGACCTGAAATTCAGAAATTTGCGGGCGCTTTGCAAGGACAGAGAGCAAAAAAGGGGATTTTCATCACGACATCTGGTTTTACGACCGAAGCAAAAGAGTTCGCGTCAAAAATTGACAGCAAAATCACCTTGATTGATGGTGAGACATTGAGTCAGTTGATGATTGACTACAATGTGGGAGTCAACTCGATTGTGAATTATGAATTAAAGCGGATTGATTCTGATTACTTCATAGAAGAATAGTTTTCAAATCCCCATAAACAAAGCGAGATGGTCGCCCTGCAAGGTGACCGTCTCGCTTGTAGGTCACGTTTTCAACGTGACGATCTATGCAACAAAATTTGTCACGCAAAATGCGTGACCTACAAACTTCTCACAACCTACACCCCCACGTCCCCGATCCAAATCGCCCAATCCACGGCACTGGCAAGCGGAGCGTCCGCGGTGATGAGCGGCAGGTCCAGTTTTTGGGCGAGGACGGCGTAACAGGCATCGTAGGCGGTCAGTTTTTTCTGGTCCGCAAGTGTCAATGCGTCTTCGATCAACTCTGTTGTGGAGGTAACAGTCAGCGCAAGTTCGTTCAAGTCCTTCAAATCCGCCAGTGAATCTTCCAGCGGACGCTCGAAGCGGCGGGTGTATTTCAGCAGGATGTTGGCGCATTCGATGTAAAACAAATCGGGGACGTGGATTTCCGCCTGCGGGTCATCGGCGAGTTTGGCAAGCAGCTGTTGGACCTCGTCCGAAAACTCTTCTTCGATGAATAACTTAATCCCCACGCTGGCGTCCAGGACACAGCGTAAAACGACTTCGCTCATCGCCCGCGGTCCTCGCGCAGCAAGTCCAATGACGAAGGCGCGTTTTTGGGCGCCTTGAAACGCCGCCGCTGGATGGAGGTCAAGACCCTTGCTTGCTTCATGCGGCGTTCTTCGATTTCGATTGCCTGGGAAAGCAGGGTGATCACTTCCGCGCTCAGGGAGCGGTTGCGGGCATTCGCCAGTGCGCGGATGCGCTCGTACAGGTCATCAGGCACACTGCGGACGTGAAGGGTGTTCATGCGGATTTCCTTTCCGCAAAAATTGTAGCACAATTTGGTTGCACAGTGCAACCAAAATATGATCCTTCGACTTCGCTCAGGACAAGTCTCCAGTCTCTGCTTTTTATTCCCCCACCGCCACCCCATTCTGAAAGATTGTCAATTCATGACCCGCGCTCAAATACGCGTGGACAGACGTGCCGGGCGGGATGGTTTTGGTATGCGGTTTGAAGGCGTGGATCAACTTCCCTGACGATAAACGCAAACGATATTGATAATACGCGCCGCGGAAGAAGCGCGCCAGCACCAGCGCGTTGGGCGCCTGGGTCTGGTCGAAGTTCACATCGTCGGAGCGCAGGGCGATCTCGACGGTTGAGTCAACGGGCAGGTTCACTTTTTGAGGAATCAAACCGAGTTCGGTTTCGATGCCGTTCTCTTTCACCACGCCGGGCAAAAAGTCACTGTCACCCATGAACTCCGCCACAAAGCGCGTGGCTGAATCGTGGAAGATATCTTCGGGCACGCCCACCTGCTCCAGCCGCCCGCTTTGGAACACGGCGAGTCGGTCACCCATGAAGAGCGCCTCCTCCTGGTCATGCGTCACGAACACCGCCGTGGCAGACATCGCCTTCAAAATTCCGCGCACCTGCTCGCGGACTTCATGGCGCAAGTCCGCATCGAGGCTGCTGAACGGTTCATCCATCAGGACCAACACAGGACGCGGCGCCAACGCCCGCGCCAACGCCACACGCTGACGCTCGCCTCCAGATAATTGATGCGGGTAGCGCTCCCCAAACTTTTCCAACCCGACGAGTTTCAACATGCTGTGCGTGGTCTCGCGTGCAATTGCGGCGGGCTGTCCCTTCAAGCCGAATTTGACATTCTCGAAAACCGTGAGATGCGGGAAGAGCGCGTGATCCTGAAAGACCATGCCCACGCCGCGCTTTTCGGGCGGAGTAAAATATTCGGGGCTGGCGACCAGCCGTCCCTTAATGTGAAGCGAACCATGATCAGGCCGTTCGAGTCCGGCGATCAATCGCAGGGTCGTCGTCTTGCCGCATCCGCTCGGACCGACCAGCGCGAGAATCTCGCCGTCCGCAAGCGTGAAGGAAATATCATCCACTGCGGGCGTTCCAGCGGATGTGAATCGTTTTGTGACGTTGCGAAGTTCGAGCGCATTCATCGGAAGATCTGTTCCCGTCGGAGTAAAAAGTATAGCGGCGCGGCGGACGCGACCACGAGCAAAAGCGCGGCGGGCGCGGCTTGGACGTAAAAGCCTTCGGACGCCCAGATCCACACGCGCACGGCAAGCGTGTCAAAGCCCGCGGGGCGGAGCAATAATGTAGCAGGCAATTCTTTGAGCGAGGTTAAGAAGACCAGCCCCGCGCCCGCCAGAAGACCCGGCACGATGAGCGGAAGGATGACCTGCACGATGGTTTGCAGGGACGTGCGCCCGAGCGTGCGCGACGCCTCTTCCATCGAAGGCGACAGTTGATTCAGCGCCGACTCGCTTGCCCGCACCGCCTGAGGCATGTGACGCAGCACGTATGCCATGACGACGACCAGCGGCGTGGCATACAAGAATGGAAGATAGCGGTTGACCATCAGGACGAGGCTCAACGCGATCACCACGCCGGGGATGGCATAGCCGATTTGACAAAAGCGCGAGATGGCTTGTGTCAGCTTGTTTGGATAACGCACCGAAAGCAAAGCGACGGGCAGTGAAAGCAAAACCGCAATCACCGCCGCCAGCCCCGAAGCCCACAGGCTGTTCCAAACGTAATTGCCGAAGTTTTGCGAGCCGGAGCGCATGATGGAAGCCAGCGTTTCGGAATCAAGCAAGGCTTGCACGCTCCATACGCCCAACACAAGCACAGGCACGAGCAGGCTTGCGAAGACGACAAATGCAACCAGTAAAAAGGCGGGAATCTTCCAACGTTTGAGTTGATGCGGCGGCGCGGGGCGCCACTGGCTGTCCATTTGCGTGAAGCGCGCCTGTCCCTGCAAGCGGAGTTCGCCCCACAAGATGATGACCGCGATCACGATCAGAACGCCGCTCAAGACCGCCGCGGCGGAACGGTCATAACGTCCAGAGAGTTGCACAAAAATCGCGGACGAGAACGTCTCGTAGCGCAGCAACGCCACGGTGCCGTATTCCGCCAGCACGTCCAACGCGACGAGTAATGCGCCTGCCGTGATGCCGGGGCGCAGGGCGGGCAGGGTCACTTCCCATAAAGTCTGCCAGTTGCTGCGCCCAAACGTCCGCGAGGCTTCTTCGAGTGACGCATTCAACGAGCGGAATGCCGCGCCGCTGAGCAGATAAACATACGGAAACATGAACAAGGTCAGAATGAACGCCGCGCCGCCAAACCCCAGCGGACTGGGCGTGGGAATCGGCTGACCGAACCACGATGCCAGCAGCTGCGGGATGAATCCGCCGCGCGGACGAAGCAGGGTGAGATGAACAATCCCGCCGATGTACGGCGGAATCGCCAGCGGCATCGCCAGCAACCAGCGGAAGACCCTGCGCCCGGGCAGATCCGTCCGCTCGGTGAAAAAGGACATCGTCACGCCAATCAACGCCGCGCCGCCGGTGACTGTGGCGGCGAGAAGCAATGTATTGCCAAGCAACTTCCAGATGCGGGTTTGCAAGAGGCGAATCCAGACTTCCTCTCCGCCCGTGATGGCGCGGAAGAAAATGTACGCCAGCGGAATCGCCACAAATAACGCCACCAGCCCCGCGGCAAACAGGAGCCGCGGGCTGATGTGGTAATACCTGCGAAGTTGGGGTAATGTATCTTGAATCTGCATTTTGAAATTATCCCTCATCCCCAACCCTTCTCCCAAGGGGAGAAGGGAGTCTTGTCCCCCTCTCCCACAGGGAGAGGGGCTAGGGGTGAGGGTAAGATTTACGGCAAACCAATCGCTTCCATTAAATCCAACGTGCCGTTGAAATCGAGCGCGGCTTCCGCCACGTTCACATCCGCAAGGCGGAAACCATCCAACGGCTGCACGCCTTCCTTTAATGCCACACCGGGCAGAAGCGGATATTCGTAATTCAACTCAGCGAACAGTTTCTGCCCTTCTTCCGAAATCAGAAAGTCCAAAAAGGCTTGCGCGGCAGGGACATTCTTTGCGCCCTTGACGATCGCGGCGGAAGTGGCATTGCTGATCAAACCGATCCCCCCTTCACCCTGGTCTGGGAAGACGATACCCACCGGGCTGCCTTCCGCCTGCTGCAAATAATAATAGTAGTGATTGACCAGACCGATCTTGAACTCGCCCGCGCCGACGGCTTTGCGCACATCCGTGTGACCGCCGAAGAAGGTCACGTCATTCGCCATCAAGCCGGCGAGCCATTCCTGCGTATCCACGTCGCCGAGCAGTTGGCGCATCGCGGCGACCTGTGCCTGCATCCCGCCGTTGGTCGAGCCAGCCGCAGCGATTTGCCCCTTCCACTTGGGGTCGGTCAAATCGAAAATGGATGTCGGCGCTTCCTCCGCGCTCACAAGTTCCGTATTGTAAATGATGACACGCGCGCGACGGGTGAGACCGATCCAGCTATCGTCGGGTCCGATAAACTCCGGGGGCAATGAATCAGCCCCGGCGGGTCGGTATGAGGCGAACAACCCCTGTTGGTACAAATTCTGGATGGTGAAGATCTCGGTCGTCACGAACACATCCGCCTGCGGGTTGGCTTGCTCCTCGATCAGCGCGTTCGCCAGTTCGCTGTTGCTGCCAGACTTAAGCAAAATTTTCACAGTCGGATGCTTCGCCTGGAACGCATCCAGGACAGGCTGGATGAGCGATTCGGAACGTCCCGAATAGATGACCAGATCGCCCGAAACACCCGCCTCGTTTTCGACGGGTTGGGCTGATTCAGTTTCTGGGACATTTTCCCCACTGACGGTTGTCCCGCCGCCGCACGCGCTGACCAGAAGAGTCAGCACAAATAGAAGCCCGAACAGTTTCCTGCTGAAATGTTGCATCGAACAAATCTCCTTGAAGGTGTGTTGAACAGACAAATAAGGGTATATATGTCTGCTATGAATGCGGCGTAGTATAATCGCCGCAGCTTCAATAATCTAGATATTTGTATTAAAATTTACCTATATTTGGTTGAGAACGGTTTTCAACCAAGTTGAAGATTTTCATGTACCGCAAGGCTTGTCCTGAGTTTACGAAGGATTTATTTGCATTCATCGCAAGATGAATCTTGCGTTACATTCTGGAGCGCTCCCCGCATGAATGTCAGCCCTGCCATGCAGCGTTACGCTGCTGAAATCTATCGCTTACAACAGGACCATCAACAGGTTCCCATGTCTCTTTTAAGTTCGCATGTCGAGTCATCGGCGCAGGCAACCGCCAGCATGGTCAAACGCCTGCAAAAACTCGGCTATCTCGCGCACGAACCGTATCGGGGCGTATTGCTCACCCCCGAAGGCGAACGCATTGCCATGCCCTCCCTGCGCCGCCACCGCCTGACGGAAGTCTTCCTCGTCAAAGTGATGAAATACGACTGGGCAGCCGCCCACGAACTTGCCGACACTTTCGAGCGCGGGGTCAACGACGAAATCGAAGACCGCATGGACGAACTCGCGGGGCACCCCGCACGCTGTCCGCATGGCGAGCCGATCCCCTCCAAAGACGGGGTCATGCCGCGCGTGGACGACATATCGTTGATCGAAGTCCCTTCGGGTTCCGATTGCGTCATCAGCCGCGTCCGCACGCATGATTTGGAAAAACTAGATTACATCGGCGAGCTTGGGCTTGTCCCCGGCACGCCGTTTCATTTGTTTAGCTGCGCGCCGTTCAAAGGTCCGCTGCGGTTGCAGACACAGCAACACGATCACCTCATCGGCTTCGAACTGGCAAGTTCGCTGTGGGTGGAAGTAGTCAGGATGGGACCCGGAAATAAACTTCCCCCGAAGAAGTAAACGGGGGAAGAATTCGTTTTCTATACTCGTCACGTTACAAACGTGACCTACGAACTCTTTGCCATCGCCTCTTTGAAATTCACCAGCGCGTCCACGGGGGTTGGGTCCACGCCGTAGCCCATCGCCAGATAATACGCCATGTAATCGCCGAACAGGATCAAGGTCCAGATATGAGCGAGCGCGGATTCGCCGCGCGCATCCACAAAATCCGTGTTCATGCCTTCGAGCATGAACGCCTGCCGCATCAGGTCGGAGCGCAGCCGATTGCGCGGATGGTCGGACGGCGCGCGCAGGAACATTGTCATGGTGTGCGCGTTCAACACCTGCTGCGGGTTGATCGTCCCTGCCAGCGTGTTGTGATTCGCTTCGGGCAAAAACTCGAAATTCGCGCCCGCCTTCGCAATCTCATTGATCTGTCCCTTCCAGCGGCGGGCAACTGGCGCGAGCATACCCGAACCCATCACCGTCACCCAGCGCCCCATCAACTGCCCCGCGTAGCGCTTGGCAGGATTGTTCGCAGCAGGCACATCCGCGCGCAAATGCTCCTGTGATTTCTTCATCGCGGCGACGGCTTCCGACAGATCATTGGATGGATCGGGAATAAAATTCAGACGGGCGAACAAACCGAGCAGCAGACCGAACGAGAATCCCACCGCGGCTCGCGGCTGACCTTTGTGGCTGAATCGCCAAACCGGAATTTTTTTCTCGCCTGCGAGTTTTTCCAGTTTTCCCCCGGTGGTGATTGCAACAATGGAACATCCATTTTTCAGCGCGGCTTGGAACGAGTCCAGCGTCTCTTCGGTGTTGCCGGAATGGGACGAACAGATGACCAGCGTCTCTTTTCCTTTTGCAAACGCGGGCAGTCCGTAATCGCGGTGAACGGTCACGGGGAGGGAAAGGCTCGGAGCGACGTATGCAGCCGCAAGGTCCGCGCCGATGGCGGAGCCGCCCAGCCCGCAAATGACGATGGAGCGGATGTCGCCAGGTTCGGGAAGCGGCTGGGTTTTCGACAAGTCCCATGCGGCTTGCAATTGATCGGGAAGCCCGTCAATTTCGGCGAGCATGTTTTGGGTATCCAGTTGTTTGAAATAAGCGAGATCGTCCAAATTCATTTTGCATCCTTCCGAAGAGACGCCCGAGTTCATTCAGACCCCGAAGTCTTTTTTTTAAGGCTTACGTTTTATCGCGATGAACGAGATTATACACTTCCTTCTTACTCCAACCGCTTCGCTCCGCAAGTTCGGCGGAGATTTCCTTTGCAGATTTGCCCGCTTTCAACTCTTTCCTGACCGCTTCCATCACTTTCGCCTCTTCCCACTTTTCACTTTCCTCTTTGTTCTTTCCTTCGATCACCAGCGTAAACTCCCCGCGCGGCTCTTTTATTTTGAAATATTCAATCGCCTCACTCACGTTTCCGCGCCAGTATTCTTCGTACATCTTCGTCATTTCGCGGGCGATGCAGATGCGGCGGTTGCCGAGGATGGCGAGAATATCTTCAAGCGCGTTTGTGATCCTGTGAGGCGTTTCAAAAAAGATCAGAGTGTAGGGCTGGCTGGCGGCTCCCTGCAATTTTGAGCGGCGTTCGGTTGTTTTGTGGGGAAGGTAGCCGAGGTATAAAAACGAATCGGTGGGGAGACCGGAAACAGTCAAGGCGGAGACGGGGGCTGATGGACCGGGAACAGGTCGAACGTCGAAGCCGGAGGCGAGGGCGGCGCGTACCAGTTCATGCCCGGGGTCGTTGATCGCGGGAGTCCCCGCATCGGAGACGAGCGCCACGTCTCCTTCTGCAAGCGCTTCGAGGATCGAATCCAGTTTGGCGATCTTGTTATGTTCGAAATAACTGGTGAGGCGTTTTTTTATGCCGAAGTGTTCGAGCAGTTTTCCGGTGTGGCGGGTGTCTTCGGCGGCGATGAGAGCTGCTTCGCGGAGAATCCGCAGGGCGCGGGGGGAGATGTCTTCGAGGTTGCCGATTGGCGTTGCCACGAGATAGAGGATACCCATGCGGGGATTGTATCTCACAAAAAAGAAAATCGGGCGCTGCCGCCCGATGTGGTTTAGTTACAGCCTTTGAATTTCAATTCGACGACGGCGCAGCCCGCCTCCTCAGGCGGGACGGCAACGCAGCATTGGTTTTCCGCATTGTAGGTGGAATCCGCCGGGCATTTGGCGAGGTCGTCGTTGGAAAGCGCGGGCGGGTTGCAGACTTTTAATTCCGTCACGAGGAAGTCTGTCCCGCCGCAGGAGATGACATGCACCCCGCCATTGGTCGCTTCGACCCGGCAGGTGACATCCGGGCTAAGCGGTTCTGCAACGGCTCCTTCGGGGATGGTCAGGTTAATGTAGGCTTTTTTTTGGATACAGCGGCTGCTGGTTTCCTTTATGGCGGGCAGGGGAAAGATTTCACTTTCTGAGCAAGCCGGAGCGAAGGAAGAGGCGGGTTCATCCGTCGCAGTAGATGCCGTGACGAGGGTGAGGCGTTCCGTCTCCTGCGCCGCGATGGGCGCGGGTTCATTGGCGGCGAATAACTGCCGCCCCAAAAGGAAGAAGCCGATGACTGCCACCGCCAGGACGATCCCGCCAACGGCAAGTCCCCTTCCGCCGCCGGGCATTTGGGTGGTCATGGTGTTCAATCGTTCGCGGATGCCGCTTGCCATGCCTGTGGGCGCGTGGACGGTAAAGTTGCCTTCGCTCCCAAAGGCAAGCACGTTCAGGGCTTTGGCAAGATCCACCGGCGTGGCGTACCGTTTGGCGCTGTCCTTCGCCATGGCAGTCTTTATAATCTCGTCCACCTCGGGCGGCAGGGCGGGCATGACTTTGAGGATTTCCGGCACGGGTTCGGTGATGTGTTTGACGACCACGCCCATCGGCGTATCCGCGCTGTAGGGTTGTTGACCGCTCAACATTTGATAGACGATCACGCCCAGCCCATAGACGTCGCTGCGGGCATCTATTTCATTCCCCTGCGCCTGTTCGGGACTCATGTAAGCGGGCGTGCCGATCACGCCGCTTCCGGTGAGACTGCCGGCTGATTCTGTCAATTTGGCGACGCCGAAATCCGAGATGAACGGGTCGCCGTTGTCGTCGAAGAGGATGTTATCGGGTTTGAGGTCGCGGTGGATGATCCCCTTGCGGTGAGCGTTGGCAAGTCCGCGCGCCACTTTTTCGATGACGCGCGCCGTATCCTGAATGGAAAACCTGCCCTTTTCGATCTGATCGGAGAGGGAGCCGCCGCTCATGTACCGCATGACAAAAAACGGCTGCCCATCTTCCTCGCCCACATCATAGACCGGCACGATGGAAGGATGCTCCAGCGCCGCAATCATTTTGATCTCGCGTTCGAAGCGGGAGCGGAACTGCGGGTCGTGCAGCATTTCCCGCGGCAATACCTTGATCGCAACCTCGCGGTCGAAACTGGGATCGAACGCGCGATAGACGGTTGCCATGCCGCCGCGCCCCAATTCGGCTTTGATGAGGTATCGTCCGATCTTCTCCGGGATTGCCATGCGCGCAAGTATAAACCAGATGACGAGCGAGGACAACCGCTTTTTTGCTTCTAACATATTCGCATCGAACAAAAATGCCAATCGTCAGTGATTGGCATTTTCAAGTTTGCGGTAGGTTTCCAAAAGGCTGATCAGGATCTCGTCTGTGAAGGTATGGATCCTTGCATACATCTCTGTCGCCTGTTTGGACGGGACGTTGGCTTCCGTATAAACTTTGATGACCGATTCGACCAGCGCATCCCGAAAGAATAAAAACGCCTTCGCGGCATCCACATAGTTCAATTGATATCTCCGCGCGCGGGAGGCGTATTCATAGCCAATGGCATACGCTTCCGCGGCGGCTTCCTCGCCGTCCGTCACGACATACGTCATCAGCCCCTGAAACAGCGAGCGGGCGCTCGCGCGGTATTGTATGCGCGCCTCGTTGTCCAATTTTTGATACCACGATTCGGATTCGATCCGCCCCTCCGAGATCTGCATACGGACGTTGCGCACAATCTCCTGAATCATACCTTCAGGACTTAACGCCTCCGCCCGAGACTTGGAGTTGGTCTGCGCCCAAAGGGAAATTTCACTACGCCGGTAGCGGCGATGTCCGCCCTGCGTCTTGTGGACGGGTAGAACACCTTTGTCGGACCAAAGCCGCACCGTGCTGGGATGCACGCCCAGCATTTTCGCCGCGTCGCTTAAGGAAAGCCATTCGTCCGTCATGGTTTTAATCCGCCACCACAGCCACTTTATTAACAAAGGACGGCTCGTGCGCCTTCTTTTGAAACGCATTGACGTCAATGCGGTACAACATGATGGCGGCGGTCAATATCATCAACGCTTCGATCCCGAATACGATCAGATACCCGTTCATGGAATCGCCGGTGACCTGCGTGGCAAGGTCCGCGACCACGCCCGCCATGAGCAAGCCCACCAGGCGCGAGAGACCGTTCGAAAAACCCCACGCGCCAATGTATAAGCCGACTTTTTCCGGCACGGTCAGATCGAACATGAGCGAGAGGTTGGCAATGGTGGAAATGCCCGTGCCAAATCCGAGCAGGATGATGCCGATGTAAAAGGCTGGCAGGCTGGCGGTCAACCCGCTGATGACGATGATCACAAAACCAGTCAACACGCCGAGGTTGCCGGATTGCGCGACGTATTTTTTGTTCGCGCGTCCATCGAGGAAGCCGGCGACAACAAAAGCCGCCAGGGTGAACGAGTTGGTAATGGAGACGATGCGCGAAGTCTGTTCAAGAGACATGCCAAAGGCATGCGCGCCAAAGGGTTCGAGCAGAACATCCTGACCGAGAATGGCGGCAAGCAGCAGGAGGAGATAGACGAAAAATATCTTCGCAACGGGATTCTCCACAATGGCGGCTGTCATCTGTTTGACGGTGTAGGTGTCCGCGCGGGCGGCTGGGGCGGAATGGTCGGAGCGTGGTTCCAGTTTGAAGAGACCGATCAAGCCCAAAGTCAGGGCGGAGGCGGCGACGATGATGAAGGCGCGTTCGAGAGCGACCAGGTCGAAGGTCGTCACGAGGCGGCTGAGCGTGATTCCCGTCGCAATGATGCCGATGACCATGACCGTGAACATGGTCGCGATGGTTTTGCCGCGCCCATCTTTGCCGGAAAGTTCGGAGGCAAGGGAAAGATAGCAAACCGCGGAAAGGTTGTAGCCCATCCCCCATGCGCCAAACGCGAGAATGCCGACAATCATGCCGAGGGTGAAGTTATCGCTGATGAGGATGGCAACCTGCGGCGAAACGGCGACGCCGATTACGCACAGGATGAGACCCGCCAGAATGTACGGCGAACGGCGATAGCCGAGAATGGGGTGCTGGTCTGAGAAGGAGCCGATGGCAACTTGAATGGGAGAAAGCAGATAGGGGAAGATCGCAAGAAGCGTAAAAATGGTTTTGGAAACTTCAAGGTCGAAGATCATCACGCGGTTGAGCGTGCTGTTGATGGGCACGAGGGTCATGGCAACCGCAGTGTGTATGAGGGCAAGTTGAAGGCGTTTTATGCGCATGGTTCACCAGTTTCTTTACTGAGGTTACGCGGTTTGTCGGTACTGCAACATTATAGTATTGCTCTGTAAAAACTACGCCTACCGCGAAGATTTTGCGCGTAGGTCGGATTGGCAATCCGACTTACATTGGCTGCGGCTTGCCGCGCCATGGTTTTTAAGAAAATAATCCCACAATATCGCGTAGGGCGCGTTCTCTTACGCGCCCGTTGGCGTTAGCCTGTCCTGGACGGACAGTCCAGGGAGAATGCCAACTACGCATGGTGACGGCATTGATTTGTTAATCTTCATCATGTTGCCTCTGACGCGCAAGATAAATCTTGCGGTACTGCGTAAGGTGAGTTCATTAATCAACGGGAGGGCGCGGCACGCCCTCGCTCTATTCGTGAAATTCTACATTTTCAGGTGGAATGGTCAATGTAGATTTATGTAGAATTTTACTAGGGAATTATGAGCAAATCTGCGGGGTTGGAGTTACCAATAAAAAAACCGGAGAGACGTTTCGCATCTCTCCGGTTTTGACCTGCCTCTGTTATCCTGCAATCTTTTTCAACGCCTCGCCCAGCCTTGCGATCTCATCCACGGTGTTGTAATGCGCCGCGCCGACTCGCACCATGCCGCCCTGTTCTTCCACGCCCAACCGCTCGGTGACGTTGATGGCGTAGTAATTGCCGTCCCAAACGTAAATGTTTTCCTTTGCAAGTTGTTCCGCGATCTTGCGCGGGTGAATGCTGCCAATGCGGAAGGCGAAGGTCGCCACACGCTCGTCCAGGCGGCGGGGATCGGTGAGACCGAAGATACGGATTCCCGGAACAGCCTCCAGCGTGGAAAGAAGCGCGCGGTTCAATTCGAATTCATAGGCGCGGATGGCGGTCATGGCTTTCTTGAGTTCGAGGCGGCGTCCGGCGCAGCCTTCCTCCTGCAATCCTTCTGCAAATTCACCTCCGAATTCCCTGCCGATCCATTCAAAATATTCGATGGCGCCAAGGACTCCGGCAATGCCTTCGTGGTTTTGTGTGCCGGTTTCGAACTTGCCTGGAAGCTTATTCGTTGCCGGACGCACCTTGTAGGCAAACAGTTTTTCGAGCAAATCGCGCTTTCCGTACAAAATCCCGGAATGAGTTCCGAAAAATTTATAGGCGGAGGAAACGAGAAAATCGCAATCCAGTTTTTGCACGTCGATGGGACCGTGCGGCGCGTATTGCACCGCGTCTATATAAACCATTGCGCCTGCATCGCGCGCCATTTTGACGATCTTCCGCACAGGGTTGATCGTCCCGAGCGCGTTGGATGCGTAACCGACCGCGAGCAGGCGCGGCTTGCGTTCGAGATGCTTTTGCAGGTCGTCGAGTTTCAGCGTGCCATCTTCCACGTCGAAATCCACCCAGTTGACCTTCACACCGCGATCCTGCGCCGCAAGAATCCAGGGCGTGACGTTGGCGTCGTGGTCGAGGCGGGTGAGAACGATCTCATCCCCCTCCTTCCACTCGCGCGAGATGGAACGGCTGATGTGCAGGGTGAGCGTGGTCATGTTGTTGCCGAAGACGATTTCCTCGGCGGCGGAAGCGTTGTAGAAATCCGCCATGGCGCGATGCGCTTCGTCCAATACGGCATCGGAGGCAATGCTGGTCGCGAACGCGCCTTCGTGATTGGCATTGCATTCGATCAGGTATCCATTGATGCGATCAATGCTTTGTTTGGCAATCTGCGTGCCGCCGGGGTTATCGAAAAAAATGGCGGGGCGGTTCAACGCGGGAAATTGCTGACGAATGACATCGGGATTCAATGACATGTGAAGGGTCTCCTCAAATGAAAATCCGATATTTTTGGTGTATATTGAAATTGTACCCCACAGAAAAGGAGGCAACATGTTCGAGAAAATTCTACTGGCAGTGGACGGCTCCGATCACGCGCTGCGCGCCGCGCAAAAAGCCGCCGAACTGGCGCGCTGCATGAAGTCGAAGGAACTGCGCATTGTCGTCTCGTACGATCCCATTCCCATGTACCTCGGCGAGCCGAACATGCAGATCGCCATCATCAACCGCAAGGGCGAAGCCGAGAAGATCCTCGAGGAAGCCGCGGGCGAAGTGGGCGATCTGCCGTGCGAAGTCCATAAAGACCTCATCGAAGGCGATGCGGCAGGCAACATTATCGAGATAGCCCGCAACAACAACAGCGATCTGATCGTGATGGGTTCGCGCGGTTTGGGCAGGCTGGCAGGCTTGTTGTTGGGAAGCACGAGTCAAAAAGTGCTGTCTCACGCGCCCTGCCCGGTGTTGATCGTTCGTTAAGTAGTCACGCTTCAAGCGCGACCTACCCAGCCAATTGCTCGGCTTGCGCGAACTCTTCGGGGGTGTTCACATTCCAGAAGCATAACCCCGATGGGTCGAAGGTTGCGACCTCGCCGGGCGACAACGCGCGCACCCTGACCTGCGGAAACCACGCGATGACCTTCCATTGGTCGGCTTCGATGGCGGCTTCGATGGCAGGCAGGCAGGTATCGCGGCGATATATGGCGTGGAACGGTTCATAGCCCTCGTCCATCTTTGCGATGACGACATCCGCCTCTTCCCCGACCATGAGCCTGATACTGTTTTCGAGGAAGTTTTTACTGGCGAAGGGCATATCGCACGCGACCACCGCAACCAGCGGATGGCTGGCGGAAGCGATGGCAGTGTAGAGTCCGCCCAATGGACCGCGACCAGGTTTGAGGTCCGGGGCGAGGCGGACGTCCTTAAGGAAAGCATAGTCGGCGGGGCGATTCGTCGTTACAATCGTTTCGTCGGCAATGGGCGCGAGTCTTTGAATCACCCGCTGGATGAGAGGCTTCCCCAAAAAGGGTTTGAGGGCTTTGTCCTCGCCCATGCGCGAGGACTGCCCGCCTGCTTGAATGACCACGGTTAACATGGGCTGATTATAATGAGTTCGCTGGCAAATGTATTGGATGGCTTGACCGTCGAAGGCGAGTTGTACGAAAAACTCGACGACCATGCCGTGCGTTGTTTCGCGTGCGGACATCGTTGTTTGATCCGCGAGGGGAAGCGCGGCATTTGTCAGGTGCGTTTCAACAAGGGCGGAAAACTGTTCGTGCCGCACGGGTATGTGGCGGCTTTGCAAAGCGACCCCATCGAAAAGAAACCGTTTGCCCACGTCCTGCCGGGCGCCAACGCGCTGACGTTCGGGATGCTGGGATGCGATTATCACTGCCCGTATTGTCAAAACTTTTTAACCTCGCAAGCCATGCGGGACCCGGCATCGGATGTGTCGGCGCAGTTCATTCAGAAGATCACGCCGCAGATGATGGTGGATTATGCGCGGAAGACGAGGGCTTCGGCTGTGGTTTCTTCCTATAACGAGCCGTTGATTACAAGCGAGTGGGCAGTGGAGATATTCAAGTCCGCAAAAGCGAATGGGTTGCTGTGCGCCTACGTCTCGAACGGAAATAACACGCCGGAAGCCATTCAATATCTTGCGCCGTATCTTTCCGCATATAAGGTGGATTTGAAGTGCATGAGCGACAAGAACTACCGCAAACTCGGCGGGACGCTTCAACATACGCTGGATGGGATCCAACGCGCGCGGGAGGCGGGTCTGTGGGTGGAGGTGGTGACTCTGGTGATTCCGGGATTTAACGATTCAAACGAAGAATTGTGGGATGCGGCGCGCTTCCTTGCGGGACTTTCAGCGGATATTCCCTGGCATGTGACGGCGTTCCACAAGGATTACAAGATGATCGAACCGGATAACACCGATGCGAAGACACTCATCCGCGCGGCGGAGATTGGGCGCGAGGCGGGGCTGAGATACGTCTACGCGGGGAATTTGCCGGGAACAGTCGGGGAGTATGAGGATACTTTGTGTCCGGCGTGCAGTTACCGGCTGGTGAAGAGGCGGGGGTATATCATCCAGGAGTATCGAGTTACGGGGGAGGGAAAATGCCCAAAATGCGGGGAGAAAATCGCCGGAATCTGGCATGAGGAGCCGTCGTCGGCGCGGCTGAACGGAATAGGCGTTCCTGTTCCCCTTCATTAAGTGTATAATATCCCAATCATTTTGCGCGGCAAAATGAAACCCCCTATTCTCTTTATTGGAGGAGAAACCAATGAAACGAAACCTGTTTGCCTTGTTTTCGTTGCTGGTGATTGCCGGCATGTTGCTTGCGGCATGCGGCGGGACGGCTACTGAAGCGCCCGTCGAAGAACCAGCCACGGAAGCCACGGAGGCTCCTGCAACCGAGGCGCCTGCCGAAGAGGAACCCGCCGCCCCCGCGGATGTTTCCATTGCCACGTTCGACGGCACATCGCTTTCCGTGCCGGCTGAGGAATGCAATGGCGACTACATTGGCGCGTTCCAATCTATTGTTGCGACCGACGCGAACACCGTGACCTTCACCCTGTGCCGCTCGGATCCCGCTTTCCTCTCGAAGATTGCCTTTAACGTGTTTGGCATCTATCCCTCGGAATGGCTTGAAGCCACAGCCGGCGATGGAAGCCGCACCAGCGAAGGTCTCGAGCGCCCAGTTGGCACAGGTCCCTACGTCCTCAGCGAATGGAACCGCGGTGAGAGCATCACCTTCACTGCCAACCCCGATTACTGGGGTGACGCTCCCGAGGCTGAGACCCTCGTCTTCCGCTGGAGCACGGAATCTGCCCAGCGCCTGCTCGAACTCCAGTCCGGCACGATTGACGGCATTGACAATGTTGGTCCTGCAGACTTTGATGTGGTAGCCAGCGATCCCAGCCTGTCTCTGAACGAACGCCCGGCTTTGAACGTGTTCTACCTTGCCATGACCAATACCTTCGCGCCGTTCGATAACCAGGAAGTCCGCCAGGCAATTGCCAAGGGCATTGACCGCCAGCGCATTGTGGACACTTTCTATCCCGCCGGCTCCGAAGTCGCTTCGCACTTCACACCCTGCGCCATCCCGAATGGCTGTGCCGGCGATGCCTGGTATGAATTCGATGTTGAAGCCGCCCGCGCTCAACTGGCTGCCGCCGGTTACCCCGATGGCTTCTCGACCAAAATATTCTATCGCGATGTGGTGCGCGGTTACCTGCCGCAGGTCAGCAATGTGGCTCAGGATATCCAGGCTCAGTTGAAGGAAAACCTGAACATCGACGCCGAGATTGTCGCGATGGAATCCGGCGCGTTCATTGAAGAATCAACCGCTGGCCGTCTGGATGGTTTCTATCTGCTTGGTTGGGGCGCGGATTACCCGCACATCACCAATTTCCTGGATTTCCACTTTGGCGCTGCCAATCCGCAGTTCGGTGTCCAGTCTCCAACTTATTATGAGCCGATGGTTCAAGGCGCCCAGATCGCGGATCCCGCCGAAGCCGAACCTTTCTATGTTGAAGCCAACAATGCCATTCGCGAATTCGTCCCGATGATCCCCGTGGCTCACGGTGGTTCCGGTACAGCTTACCGTGCGGATGTCACCAACCAGCAAGCCAGCCCGCTTGGCAATGAGTACTTTGCAGTGATGGATCCGGGTGGGCGCGACGTCTTCATTTGGATGCAGAACGCCGAACCGATCAGCCTGTTCTGCGCGGATGAGACCGACGGCGAATCCCTGCGCGCTTGTGAGCAGGTCGTTGAAGCGCTCTACAGCTACGAAGTCAACGGCACTGCAACTCAGCCCGCGCTGGCGGAAGCTTGCACCCCCAACGATGACTTGACGGTTTGGACGTGCACGTTGCGCCAGGGAATTAAATTCCACGATGGCAGTGATTTCGATGCTGCGGATGTTGTAGCCACATTTAATATGGGTCTCAACATTGGGTCTCCAACCCACGTCGGTAACACCGCTGCGTGGGAGTATTACGACTATCTCTGGGGTCTGATGAAGAAACCCGGTCAATAGTCGGGCGCTTCCTGTAAGATAAATACGGGATGGCGGGGTAAAAACCTGCCATCCCGTATTACTAAAAGAGGTAAATCCCAATGATCCAGTATGTTATCCGCAGGGTTATTTCATCCATACCGGTCTTATTTGGAATTCTGATCGTTACTTTTATTATCGCGCGCGTGATCCCCGGCGATCCGTGCAAAGCCATTCTTGGCGAAAAAGCCACACCAGCCGTTTGTGAAAGATTCATGCGCGAAAAAGGGCTGGACAGATCCATTCCAGAACAACTTGTTATCTATATGGGTGAAGTGTTGCGCGGCGATTTTGGCGATTCGATCCGTATGAACATCCCCGTAACACGCCTGCTGATCGAGCGACTGCCCACCACCGTCGAATTAAGCCTTGCCGCTCTTTTCGTCAGCATAGTCGTTGGGATTCCGCTTGGGGTGATTTCCGCGGTCAAACACAATACCTGGATTGACGTGCTGACCATGATATGGGCAAACATCGGCGTTTCCATGCCGGTCTTCTGGCTGGGTCTGATGCTGGCATACGTGTTCTCGCTCTTATTGAAAGATACCCCCTTCTGGCTGCCTCCGTCTGGACGAGTCAGCGCCGGCATCTCGAATGATCCCTTTTTCAAGGTGTGGGGTTGGGACCTGCCCGATGGCGGATTTTTGGCGGGATTGCTCGTCTTCTTTTCGCGCATGAACATTTTGAACGCATTGCTGACCGCCAATTGGAAATTGCTCAAGGATGCGGCGGAACATCTCATCCTGCCGGCGCTTGCGCTCGGCACAATTCCCATGGCGCTGATCGCCCGCATGACGCGCTCGTCCATGCTGGATGTGCTTGGACAGGACTATATCCGCACTGCAAGAGCCAAAGGATTGGGACATATTGGCGTGATCATCAAACACTCCTTCCGCAACGCGCTTCTGCCGCTTGTCACTGTCATTGGTCTCTCATTGGGAGGATTGCTGGGAGGGGCAGTGTTGACCGAAACGGTCTTCGGACTCTCCGGGTTGGGACGCACACTTTTCGAAGCCATCACTGCGCGCGATTACGGCATTGTACAATCCTTTACAGTTGTGATCGCTTTTTTCTATGTTGTCATCAACCTGCTTGTGGATATATCGTACGCATATCTCGATCCCCGAATCCGTCTTAGTTAGGAAGCACCAATGGCAAACACCGACACAAATATTGCGCAACTGGATGCGGAAAAATTAACCCTGCGATCCACAAGCTTATGGCAGATTACATGGCAGCGCTTATTCCGCCGTCGTTCTGCCATAGTGGGCATGATCATACTCGGCTTTTTGGTGTTCATTGCCCTGACAGCTCAATGGCTTGCTCCATATGGATACCAGGAAGTATTGATTGGCAAGGAAGATGTCAAGGCAAGGGAAAAGCCCTGTATTCATCTTCTGGGATGTCCAGCGGATCAACCCCAGCACTTTGCCGGCATTGATGGAAACGTACGCGATCAATACAGCCGCTTATTGTATGGCGCGCGCCTGAGCCTGATGGTGGGGTTTTCCACGGTCACTTTCGCCATCATTATCGGGACAACGCTGGGAGCCCTTGCCGGTTATTTCGGCGGGTGGTGGGATAACATCATCATGCGTATCATGGACGTCCTGCTCGCATTCCCATCCCTAATCCTTGCCATTGCCATTGTTACGGTTCTCGGACCCGGACTGATCAATGCCCTGCTTGCAATCGGCATTGTCTCCATCCCAGCCTACGCCCGCGTGATGCGCGCCTCGGTTCTGACCGTGCGCGAAATGGAATATATCTCGGCAACCCGCGCCCTGGGTGGCAACAATTTCCAAATCCTCTTTGGCAGGATTCTTCCCAACGCGTTGACGCCGTTGATTGTGCAAGGCACGCTTGGCATTGCCTCCGCCATCCTCGATGCGGCGGCGCTGTCCTTTCTCGGTCTTGGCGCGCAACCGCCTACACCGGAATGGGGATCCATGCTCGGCGCGGAACGCAACCAGGTGTTCACCGCGCCTCATCTTGTGTTCTACCCCGGCTTCATGATCATGATCACCGTGCTTTCCTTCAACCTGATCGGCGACGGTCTGCGCGACGCGCTCGACCCAAGACTTGCGCACGTGAGTTAAAGAATCAAAAGCGCGACCCGGAAGGGTCGCGTTTTTGATTCCTAACTCGGACAAGCCGAAAGAGATTTCACCACAGAGCGCACAGAGTCCACAGAGATTTCAAAAAGGGTTTCTCCGTGATCTCCGTGTTCTCTGTGG
>JAGUZU010000084.1 GCA_020060625.1 Anaerolineales bacterium
ATTCGGCGCGATTTACAGGCTTTTTCCTACGCCCAAACCGAATCCTGCTCTCGAAGTTTTTTCTCGCCCCGCCCACCCGCCGCTAACGCAAACCGTTAGCCCCTTTCCTGTGGAGATGAAGGTATAATTTCTGCAACTCAATGGAGATGTAGAAATATGACTAAAAATAATGGAGCGAACCCGAAATTGAACCGATTTATTCAGGGAGATTGCATGCAAGAATTGGCTTCATTTTCGGACAATTCGATAGACCTTACTGTTTTTTCGCCGCCCTACGATGGAATTAGAGATTACAAAAATAATTGGTCATTTGATTTTGTGACATTGGGTAAACACCTTTACCGAGTCACGAAAGATGGCGGCGTTGCCGTTGTCGTCATTGGCGATGGAACAAAGAATTTTGCCAAATCTCTCACATCGTTTCGATTGGCAGTCAATTGGGTTGATGAAATTGGCTGGAAACTTTTTGAAAGTGTAATCTATAAGCGAGATGGAAATCCTGGGGCTTGGTGGAATCAACGTTTTAGAGTTGACCATGAATATATTTTGATGTTCTTCAAGGGAAGTCGTCCAAAAACATTTCACAAAGAACACTTGATGATTCCAAGTAAGCACGCAGGAAAAATCTATTCTGGCACAGACAGGCTTACAAATGGAGGCTTCAAGAAGATTGAGCCAAAAGCTGTTAATCCGCTGAAATGTCGTGGCACAGTTTGGAATTACTCAACCAGTAATACCGAAGGGAATCGCCTAAAGCTTCAACATCCTGCCACCTATCCCGACAAACTAGCGGAAGATTTAATTTTATGCTTCTCAGAGCCTAATGATGTTGTGCTTGACCCAATGGCAGGAAGTGGAACTACCTGTGTAATGGCACATAACAATCGTCGTCATTATATCGGAATCGAAATCAGCAATGAATATTGTGAAATTGCCGAAAAACGCATTCAAAGTGAATATCAGCCAGAACAACAACTAATGTTTTAGGACTGTCGAATGACACCAAAGAAAGATGTACAATCTGCAAAACGCCTTCTTTCCAACTTGCCCATTGTTTGGGATGGAAGGGAAAGTATCTTGGAGTTAAAGGAAGCAAACTTCAATTGGCGACAAATGGAATGGTGGGGGTTTTATTTTGAGCATTTGTGCTATGAAAGGCTCGAAGGCTCTTTTGAAATTCCAGGAGACAGATATGGAACGGCAAGAACAGCCTGCTTTGATATAAAAGGCTCAATCAATTGGGACTTGAAAGCCAAAGCGATTAAATCTGACGACCATCGCTCTATTTTGAATGATACAAAAGCCATGAACAAGAGTATCAAAGAATACGGTGCTCATGGGTTGATAATTGCCCTATGTGATGTTGAATACAACGATAACGATAGAACTTTTCAAAAATGGCATCAAGAGTTAAAAGGCGGAAAATCCAAATATGAAATCAATCGCGAGCAAAGAACCAGTGTTTCAAGGTATCGAAAAACAACAGCAAAGTTACAAGAAATTTTGTTTCTTGTGGTGACTTCTAAAAATATTTCTTCTTTGGAAATCCATCATCAAGGTCGCAACAGCAATGGCAAACCTCGTCCACCAAAGTACATGCTCAATTATGAAACCGTCAAAAAATTCTTGGTTGATAGAATCAGGTTTTGAAAGGCGAGAACGGGGCTAACAAAGCGTGCAGCGGACGGGTGGGATTCGGCGCGATTTACAGGCTTTTTCCTACGCCCAAACCGAATCCTGCTCTCGGAGTTTTTTCTCGCCCCGCCTACACGCCGCTAACGCAAACCGTTGGCTTGCCCATCGCAACATTGAGTAAAAATGAAAAATATAAAAAGTGATAATCCAAGAATATCTGAAGGAATTATTCTTGCCCTGTCATCGGCGGGGGCTTATCTTTTTGCCTTCTTCTATGAAAGGGGTTTTGCTTCAATATTTAAAATTCCGACCTCACTAATTACCATCGACCTAACGACAGTATTAATTTTTGGTGTAATTTTTATTGGTGTCATTCTTCTTATTTCACCATTTATCAATCTTTTACTATCCCTAACTGTTGGCAAAATACACCCTTCTATCCAAAAAGCAGCAATACCTATCATTTTTATTTTCATTGTTCTCTTAATTCAAATTATCCTTTTTGGGTTTTCAAATTGGAAAAACTGGTTTTTCCTTCTCGTATATTTTGTTGCTTTTTCGTTTTTACAGTTTGTTTTTCCGCTAATAACACAACGAGGGAAAAAGTACGCTGATAAACTAGAAGCCCAGAATAATGCAGACATGCAACACGTGGATATTCCCGCTCTTATGCAACGCAAGTTTGGGAATGACTCTTTGCTAATTGTTCTTGTATTTATTTTTGGCATGGTTACCGCTTTGAGCGCAGGAGCAGCAGAGGCTACGAAGCAAGAAGAATTCCTAGTGACTAATACAACGCCAGAACTTGTTGTACTAAGAATATATGGCGACAATCTAATATGTGTACCATTCAATAGAGCAACTGGTGAGATTGAGCAAAGTTTCAGTATTATAAAAAATACAGGAGAAACAGGTCTTGTTTTGCGTCTGGAAAAACTTGGGCAACTCCATCTGCCTACAGCCTTACCGACTGTAATTGCAACAGCAACGCCCTTGCCAATTGAAACACTTACTCCTACAATTTCAGCACCTTAAGGCATAAAGGCAAGCCAACAAAGCGTGCACCTGACGCTGGGGATTCTGCGCACATCTCAAGCAGTTTCCTACGCCTTATCATTTTTCTGGTTGGACGGCTTCGCCGTCCCCGCCCCAGCGCAGGTATCCCCTAAAGGGGACGATGGCGCAAACCGTTGGCACGCCCCTTGCAAAACAGAATCTGTATGAAAAAATCAGTTGAAGCGAAGTAAAATTAGCGGTGGAATAAAGGAGTAAAAATGACTCTTCAACAAATTACGATTGAAATTCCAGATAAGGTGCTTCTTGCGGAAAAGACCGATGCGGAATCTTTTGGGCGCGAAATTCGCATGTTGGCGGCTGTCAAGTTGTACGAAATGGGCAGGCTTTCCTCTGGGCGAGCATCCGAACTTGCAGGTATGTCCAGGGTCGAGTTCTTGCTCAGTTTGAATCGCTACAAGGTTTTCCCGTTCACGGCAGAACTTGATGATTTAGAAAGCGCCCATGCTTAAAGCCGTCAGCAACACTTCTCCGCTTCTTTATTTGTATCGCATTGGCGGCATTGATTGGCTTCCACAATTATTCGATGAAGTGTGGACGCCTGAAGCCGTCAAAAATGAATTACAGACAGGAAGAAGCAAGGGTTACGATGTCCCCAATCCAGATGACTATTTGTGGTTGAACGTTGTTAACCCAAAATCTACCCCGTCAGAGTGGCTTGCATTGGATTTGGGTGTAGGCGAAATTGCGGCGATGGCTTTGGCGTTGGAAAATCCACATAGGGTTGTTTTGCTTGATGATATGCTTGCCCGTCGAACTGCACAGGTAGCAGGCTTGCAAGTTTGGGGAACACTGAAGGTTCTATTGGAAGCAAAATCTCATGGCATTATTGAGAAAGTCGAGCCGTATGTATTGAAATTGAGCGATTCGGGTATGTGGATTTCTGCTGAAATCAAGGAGCGTATTCTTAAATTGGCAGGCGAGTCTTAAGGTCAAAAGCGTGCACACAGATGAAGTGGGAAGTCAAGGGCGCCACAAACACCTGACGTGTGGGAGTCTGCGCGGTTTAGGAGCATTTTTCTGGCTTCGGGTTTTTCCTGCTCCCAGGCAGAGTCCACGCCCGCCCGGGGACGGTGGCGCAAGCCGTTAGGCAACCCCTTTGCAAATTAAGCTTCTTTTTTGAAATACGGCAGGGAATGTTTGTGCTAATCTTCAGTCGTCTGACGCAATCGAACAACGACAAAGATTAATCCAAAACCGATGGACGATAAAATAAGCGCAAGTTGGTTGGCAAGCGGTAAATTATTTGCTTGCGTTGCGTCATAAATTGCCATTGACATTGTTTGAGTCTTAAAGGGGATATTTCCCGCTACCATCAGCGTTGTGCCAAAATCACCCATTGCGCGCAGAAAACCGAGAACGCCGCCCGCTAAAAGTCCGCGCCAGATAAGCGGCAGGTCAATATGCCAAAATATTTCCCAACGGGTACAGCCATCCATGCGGGCGGCTTCTTCAATCTCGCGCGAAATTGCCGCGATACTCACTTGAACCGTTTGCACGACGAGCGGCAGGGCAGTGACAGTTGCCGCGATCACCGCTCCTTGAATCGAAAACACAATCCGAAAGCCGAAAGCCTGTTCAACCCATGCGCCGATTCCGCGTTGACCGAGAAAGGTTAGCAGGTAATAGCCTACCAGAGTCGGCGGCAGGATGAGCGGCGACATAATCAGCCCTTCGGCAATCCACTTCCCTTTGAATTTCACTTTGACCAAAACCCAGGCAACGATTGTTCCGAGAAACAAGGCAATCATGCCAGCCCATGATGAAACCCAAAGGGACAAAACAAAAGGCGAATATCTCATTTATGGAGTTGCGGTTGAGATTGATTCGCCTGGCAGGACAAAACCATATTTCTGCATGATTGGACGACCTTTTTCCCCGTTGATAAATGCCGCAAATTCTTGTGCTTCTTGTTGATATAAACTGCTGGCAACGACAGCCAGGGCTTGGTCTAATGGATTATGCAAAGAGTCGTCAATCAGGGTCCAGGTCACTTCCGGCACGTTGGCAACGGATAAAGCCACGATTCCCACTTGCGCGTCTCCCGTTTGAACAAATTGCAGGGTTTGGCGCACGTTTTCCCCGAAAACGATTTTATCTTCGATTTTTTCCCATATTCCCGCTGAAATTAAGGCTTCTTTTGCGGCAACCCCATAAGGCGCATGTTCAGGGTTGGCAATGGCGATATGGGTAATTTTTTCTGACAGCAAATCTTCCAAAGTCACCGCGCTTACGCCCGAATCACGGTTAACAGCCAGAACAATCCGTCCGCGCGCGTACAAGGCGACTGTATCCGGCAAGACCAAATCTTTTTTAGCAAGATCATCTACAAAACTGATATTCGCGGCGGCAAATAAATCAAATGGCGCGCCATTCTCGATTTGGCGCGCAAGCTGCCCCGTAGAGCCGAAAGAAAAAATAACTTTGTTTCCAGTTTCCTGCTCGTAAAGTTCGCCAATTTCAGTAAAGGCAAATTGCAAATCTGCGGCGGCGGCAACGGTCAATTCAACGGAGGCAGATGTCGGGGCGGGAGAAGCGGGGCTGCATCCTGCTAGAAAAACTGCGGGCAGAAGCATCAATATCAAAAAGCGATTCATTTTTCTCCTATGATCCGATGGGAATTTGAGTTTTACACTCATTCAAAGACTCGACCAATACTTCCAATTGACGTATCCGTAAAGACATTCCCATACAATTGAAAATTTGCCCCGAATCAATGTTGCTTAGCCGCTCTTTCAATCTTACAATGTGCGCTTGCAGGGCTTCGTTTTGCGCTTGAATGGCTTCAAGCGCGTCCGCTGGGTCGCGGGTATAAAGAAAATATAACCGCGTCATAAATTCAACGCGAATGGCGCGCACGCTGCACGCGGAAATGGATGACATCCACGCTTCAAAACGTCTTTTGCCTGCGGCGGTCAAACGGAATCGCCGTTTGGCGGGTCGCTTTTCCTGCTCTTGCGTTGTTCCTTGAATAAATCCCTGTTCTTCCAAACGGGTAAGAATGTTGTAGGTTTGGCTTAAACTGGCGTGCCAAATTTCGCCAAGATTTTCGAGCAGTTTTTGATGAAGTTCATACCCATGCGCGGGGGATTGCTCCAGAAGCCCCAGCAAGGCATATTCGGGGGAAAGTCCGCTTGTGCGCCGGTATTCGTTGATATTAGTCATTCAGTGAGTATATTCCGCAAAAAGAATCTGTCAAGGCTGGCAAGTTAAGATTGTGTGGTCTATAATTCGGCAAATGATTTTACGCATCCTGCGAGGGCTAGAGATCACGGTCATCCTCCTCATCCTCGCCGCCGTCACAGGCTACAGCAACCCCTCGCTCTCCAACCCCATCGAAAAGGTGCGCGCCTACACACGAACCATTGAATTCAATTACATCGCCTGGATGTTCGACGCCGCGCGGCTGAAGGTTCAAGCCTCCTCTGTCAACCTGCCTCACACGCTTGGGCGCGAAGGGCAAAAACAGATCGTTCAGGAATACCTGCGCATCACGCAATTCATCCTCGAAAAGGAATACGCGCTCTCCCGCATCTACGCAGACGCCGCCATTGCAGACAAGGAAGCCGCCTCCGAGACCCTGCGCGGCGAACTCGCCGAACTCTACCAAAGGCAGTCTCAACTCGCGCCGCTGGCAGAAGCCATTCTTCAGGAACAGGTTGGCGTCATCCTCGCCGAGATCGGTCTCACCGCGGCGGGGCAACCCATCCCGAACGTGTGGTATCACTCCACGCCTTTACCGATGGCGCTTATCGTCTCCCCGCGCGAACGCATCGAACAGACCGCCAACATCTCCGTCGAAACCGGCATCACCGTGGACGAACAAGCCACCCTCGAATCCCGCGTGGACGCAGGCTTGAACGTCTCGTCGCTCGTCGTCCCGGTTGGAGGCGTGGGCGTATATCCGTCCATGGTGATGCGCAGCACCGACCTGCCCTGGATCCTCAGCACCATCGCCCACGAATGGATTCACAACTACCTCACATTCCGTCCGCTTGGGATTTTATACAACCACACACCCGAACTCCGCACCATGAATGAGACGACCGCCTCGATTGCAGGCGACGAGATCGGAGCGCTGGCTCTCGAAAAGTTTTACCCCGAATTGACCGCGTCCGCCTCACCCCCGACCTTGAGCCTGGTCTCCGCGCCGTTCGACCGACCCGACCCCGGAGATTTGCCCCGCCCGCCCTTCGACTTCCGCGCGCAGATGCACGAAACGCGCGTCAACGCCGACGCCCTGCTGGCGGAGGGAAGGATCGAAGAAGCCGAAGCCTACATGGAAGCCCGCCGCCAGATATTTTTGAAGAACGGCTATCTTCTTCGCAAGATCAACCAGGCGTACTTTGCATTCTACGGAGCATACGCCGACGCGCCCGGCGGCGCGGCGGGAGAAGACCCGGTCGGACCCGCCGTCCGCGCCCTGCGAAAGCAAAGCGGCTCCCTTGCGGACTTCGTGAACACCATCTCATGGATGTGGAGCTTCGAGCAATTACAGGAAGAAGTTGATCCAAAATGAAACACATTGTACTTATCCCTTTGCTTATCCTCATCGCGCTGACATTTGCAGCCTGCGCCGCAAGCACGGAGTCACCCGTTGCCGAACCTCCCATTGTGATCAGCCCCATCATCCCAGATACACCCACGCCGGAATTCACCTGCTCGCGACTCACCGTCGAGCCGACCTCCACGCCCAACACGGCGGCGTCATTCCCACCCGTCGGCGCGGACGACTTTTCCATCGGTCCCGCCGACGCGCCTGTGACGTTGGTCGAATATTGTGATTTTCAATCACAAGGCTGCAAATCCATGAATTCGATTGTGGACGAGATCATGAGCAACCGCGATGACCTGCGCGTTGTCTTTCGTCCACTGCCGTTAATTGGGATTCTCGATAAATCGGAAATGTCCGCGCTTGCCGCGCTTACCGCCGACGAGCAGGGAAAATTTTGGGAAATGCACGATCTTTTATTCGCCAAATACAGCGAATGGACGACGCTCGCGCCGGGTCAATTCGAGGCGTGGATTTTAAAGGAAGCCCCGGGCGCAGGCGTAGACGCAGACCAGCTTTCAGCGGCGATGAAAGCCGAGGAAACAGCGAGCAGGCTCAAGTCCATGTATGAGGCGGCGAAGGGCTTGCAGGTTGCCGCCGTCCCGCTCATCCTTATCAACGGCGAGCAGTTTTTTCTGCTCGATTACCAGAACATCAGCGATACGATCGGCATTGTGGCGCTTGGGCAGAAGCAGTTCACCGAATGCCCGCCGTTTGGGATCGATGCATCGAAGCAGTACATCGCCACCATCGAAACCGAAAAAGGGAACATCGTCATCGAGTTGTTCCCGGATAAGGCTCCGCTGGCGGTGAATTCGTTTGTGTTTCTCGCGCGGCAGGGCTGGTACGACGGCGTGACGTTTCATCGCGTGATCCCCGGTTTTGCGGCGCAGGCAGGCGACCCAAGCGGCACAGGACGCGGCAATCCGGGATATCTTTTCAATAATGAAACAAGCGACCTGCTCTTCAGCAAACCGGGGCTGGTGGGCATGGCGAATTCAGGACCCGACACGAACGGGAGCCAGTTCTTCATCACCTTTGCCCCGGCGGCGCATTTGAACGGCGCGTACACCATCTTCGGGCAGGTCGTCGGCGGATTGGATGTGGCGGAGCAGTTGACGCCGCGCGACCCGGCGAGCCAGTTCGACCTGCCGCCGGGAGACAAGATCATTCGCATCACGGTGGAAGAAAAATAATGCAGGCAAACAAAACTCACTGGGCTTCCATGCTGACATTGGTCGTCATCGGCTTGAGCATCCTCTTCTTTATATTGGTCTCGCTCGTCACCTTTATCGGATCGCTCATCGGTCTTTTCAACGGCGAAGGCAATCCGGTCAGCGAGATGATCGCCGCCTTTGCCTTCGGCTTCAACGCGCTCCTGCTTGGAGTGTGCGCGTGGTTCGTCTTTCAAAAGGTCATGGGACGCGAAACCGCCGACCTGCCGTTCACATTTCCGTTTGCATGGTGGCAGGTCTTCGCGCTCGCCGGCATGGTGTTCTTCGGAACATTCCTCGGCGGGCTGATTGCGCTTTCCGAAACCGTCTGGCTTGGCTGGTTCACCCTGCCCCTGCTGACCGTGATCGTCATCGTTCCACCCATCTGGCTGTTCTTCGGACTCGGATCGCGCGGGCTCGAAGCCGGTCCGCGCTGGCGTTTCTTTTCCGTCTTCGCCCTGAGCATGACGCTTGCGCCCATGCTGATGATTCTGTTCGAGATGATCGCGCTGTTCGTCGGTATCGTCGGCGCGGCAGTCTATATCGCCGTCTTTCAGCCGGGTATTCTTCGGGAGTTATCCGAACTCCCTTTCATACTCGAAGCGGGAGGTAATGAGGAAGCCCTGCTGGCGCTGCTGGCGCCGTACATTGCCAACCCGTACGTCATCGCCGCCGCGATTGGGTACATTGCCGTCTTCGTGCCGCTGATCGAGGAACTCCTCAAGCCGCTGGCAGTTTGGCTGTTTGCAAGGCAAATCGAAACACCCGCGCAGGGGTTTGTGCTTGGCATGTTGAGCGGCGCAGCGTTCGCCCTGTTCGAAAGCCTGAACGCCAGCGCAAACGGCTCGACAGGCTGGGCGGTCATCGTCGGCGCGCGCGCAGGGACGAGCATCCTGCACATCGCCGCATCGGGGCTGGTCGGCTGGGGCATCGTCTCGGCGTTCAGGGAGAAACGTTACGGGCGTCTCATCGCGGCGTACTTTGCAGCCGTGCTGGTTCATGGAGTCTGGAACGCCGCCGCTGCCGGCACGGGGATTGCCGCCATCGGCGAATCCGTCGGCAAGCCCGAATGGCTGTACGCCTATGCCCCCGCCCTTGTCTGCGGATTGCTCGTCATGGGCATCGGCATGATCTCCGTATTGATCGCATCCAACCGCAAATTGAAACAGGCAGTCATCATTACCAATGAAGAACAGGTACAATCACCCTCATGAATTACGCATCCACCGCGCGTGACGGCGACCTGGCGCAACTGGTCGGTCTCACGCACAAACATTTCATCGTCACGCTCAAAGGGGGCGGGGAGTTCCAAAGTCATCGCGGCGTGCTAAAGCACGACGACCTGATCGGCAAACCCTGGGGATCGCAAGTTTTCAGCCACACCGGCGCGCCCTTCTTCCTGCTCCAGCCCTCCCTCGCAGACCTGCTCAACGAACTGCCGCGCACCACGCAAATCCTTTACCCAAAGGACATCGGCTACATCCTGATCCAGATGGGCGTGGCTCACGGTCAGACCGTGATGGAGGCGGGAACCGGCTCCGGTTCGATGACAATTGCCCTCGCTTCGGCGGTGGGCGCGGAGGGAAAGGTCATCTCGTATGAGCAGAAGCAGGACGTGCAGAATCTCGCCCGCAAGAATCTGGAACGGGTGGGGCTCGCTTCGCGCGTGACCTTCAAACTGCGCGACATTTCAGAGGGTTTCGACGAAACTGACGCCGACGCCTTCTTCCTCGATGTGCAAAACCCGCACGATTACATTCCGCAAGTGCGCGCGGCGCTGAAACCCGGCGGTTTCTTCGGCACGCTCCTGCCCACCTTCAACCAGGTGGAAAGGGCGCTGCTGGCATTGAGGAAGAATCGCTTCGCATTTCTCGAGGTGTGCGAGATTCTGCTCCGCTATTACAAGCCCAACCCCACCCGCCTGCGCCCCGCCGACCGGATGGTGGCGCACACCGGTTTTCTCGTCTTCGGCAGGCGCATCGAGCCGAACGATGACCCGCGCGGCGCGGAACTTGCCACTGAAGTCGGCGTGGAAATGGAAGATGAAGAACGTTAAGGGAAAAAAGATTGCGCCGCCCATGAACGGCTTGACCGAGGAATACATCGCCCAAAAACTGCGCGAAGCGGAATCGGATTCAGCCGCAGCGCAGGAATATGCGGAAATGGCAGTGCAACCAGCCACCCGTCTCAAGTGCGCGGCGGTTTTGGTCCCGCTCATGCGCTTCGACGACGAGTGGCACATCCTCTTCACCCGCCGCACAGACCGCGTCGAATCGCACAAGGGACAGGTTTCCTTCCCCGGCGGCGCGTGTGACAACGGCGAGACCACCGCCGAACAAACCGCCCTGCGCGAAGCCGAGGAGGAGATCGGGTTGAACCCGGCGGACGTAAAAATTATCGGGGCGTTGAGCCGCCTGATTACCATCAGCAGTTTTCGGGTCAGTCCGATCGTGGGCGTCATCCCCTTTCCCTATGCCTTCCGCGTGGCAGGCGTGGAAGTGGCGCGGGTCTTCACCATCCCCCTGCTTTGGCTGGCGAACCGCGGCAACTACTGGGAGTTTTCCCTCCGTGAATCGGAACGTTCGCTGATTGCCTATCACCCCTACGACGGGGAATTGTTGTGGGGCGCAACCGCGCGAATGACAGTCAATTTTCTAAAAGCGCTCGATCTCATTCATTCAGGGTAATTTTGGCTGCCTGACCAATTAACTCTTTTTTAGGACACGAACGACGCGGATTACACTGATTTTCACGGAAAAACCTTTAAAATCTGTGTTTGTCCGTGAAATCCGTCCAATCTGTGTACTTAAGAAACAGTCTCTCGGCAAACGATAATAAAAATCCGCCATCCTGCGATGACGGATTTTTTGTTCAAAAGATACAGCGGGGCGCGGATTATTCGCCTTCGCCTTCCTCTTCCTTCTTGCCGCGTTCCACGCTGAGTTCGGGAGAGGCGGCTTCTGCAACGGCTTCGCCTTCGGCGGGCGCTTCCACGGCTTCTTCCTTCGCCGCAGTGACCACAGCCACCATGTCGTCGAGGTCGTTCAACACCAGCACCTTGTCGGTCAGCATCGCGTCCACGTCGCGCACGCGGATGCCGTCACCGATCTGCTTGAGGATGGAAATATCCACGGTGACGCGTTCGGGCAGGTCGGTGGGCAGACATTCCACTTCCAGCCGCTCGATGTTATGCACCAGCACGCCGTTGTAATCCTTCACGGCGGGCGAAACGCCCACGAACTGAATTCCAACCGTGGCGCGGATGCTTTCCTTCAAGTCCACGGCGAGGAAATCCACGTGGGTCAAGCCGCCTTTGATGTAGTCGCGCTGGCGTTCGCGCACAAGAGTCGGGTATTCCTTGCCTTCCAGTTCGATCGTCACAAGGCTGGACGAGGTCAATTTATTCATGATCAGGTTGGTGCTGTGCGCTTCCAGCGAGATCGCCACCGGGTCTACATGACGCCCGTAGATCACCGCGGGCAGTTGACCGGCGCGGCGCAGGGCGTTGACCTGCTTGCCCGTCACTTCGCGCCGCACAGCCTTCAATACTACTTTGTCCATCTATTTGCTCCTCGGGCGCCTCTCACCCCGCCTCGGCGGGATTACCTTCGCCCTATGAAAGATTTTGCCAACGTTCTTCGGCAGAAAACGCGCCTCCATGCGGAGGCGCAAAGTTGACAACGACTTGGATTTTATTCGCTCAGGCGGGTTTCGTCAAGGAACTTGCCGCCTGCCCCAGGGCAATCGCATCTAAATTTTGACACCCTATATATGGGCATCATTGCCGTAATTGCGCCTTACTGCCCATATATGGATTTCCACATTTGGGCAGAA
>JAGUZU010000119.1 GCA_020060625.1 Anaerolineales bacterium
GTATTGCTCTGTAAAAACTACGCCTACCGCGAAGATTTTGCGCGTAGGTCGGATTGCCAATCCGACTTACTTTGGCTGCGGCTTGCCGCGCTATGGATATGCTGTATCCAATTCAACTTGAATCTGATTTCCGCAAAGCGGTTTCTATGGAAGACTTTGAAAAGGGAACATTATCACTTTATAGAATTGCGCGCCGAGAAGGAGTATTTATCAAATGACCGAACAATGGATGCCCGGCAATAAAAAAGAGTTGATGTCCGCGATAGGGCGGGAGTGGAATCTGTTGATTCAACTCGCCGAAAGCCTGAGCGATGAGCAAATGTCCGCGCCCGACTCTGGCGGATGGTCGCCGAAAGATAATCTCGCCCATCTCGCCGAGTGGATGAACATCCTCATGGGCTATCATATTGATAAACGCCCGGCGCGCGAAGTCATGGGCGTTTCGGAGGACGTGGTGAGAGGCTGGGACATGGAAGTCATCAACCCGGTACTGTTCGAGCGGAATAAGAGCCGTCCGCGTGGCGAAGTGATGGGGATGTTGAAGCAGGCTTACGTCAAGTTGGAGGCGAGGCTTGAATCCATGTCGTTTGAAGACTTGCTCAAGCCGCGTCACGCCGACGACCCGGAGAAACGTCCGCTTTTGTTATGGGTGCTGGGTGATACCACAGAACATTTCCAGGAACACCGCGAAACCATCGAAAGAGAATTGAAAACATAATGACCGCCGACTCTGAAAAAGACATCAGACATCTGAAAGCCATTGGAAGAATCTGCGCGCTGGCGTTGAAGAAAATGATGAAGCACGCCAAGCCCGGCATGACTACCGCCGAACTCGACAACATCGGAAGCGAGTTTCTAAAAGCGGAGGGCGCAAAATCCGCGCCGCAAGCCATGTATAACTTCCCCGGCGCAACCTGCATCAGCGTCTCACCGGTCATCGCGCACGGCATCCCCGGCGGTTACGTGCTGCAGGAAGGCGACCTGATCAACATTGATGTCTCCGCCGAACTCGACGGCTACTTCGGCGACACGGGCGCCTCGATGATCGTCGCCAAACACATCCCTGAAATCGAGAAAATGTTCAATGCCGCAAAGTCCGCGTTGGATAAAGCTGTGCGCGCCGCGAAGGCGGGCGAGCCGCTCAATGGAATTGGCAGGACAATTCAAGAGGAAGCGAAGCAAAAGGGTTACAACGTCATCTATGATTTGACGGGACACGGCATCGGGAAATCGCTGCACGAAGACCCGTCCGCGATCCATAACTTCCACAAGCCGGATGACCGCCGCATTCTTAACGAAGGCTTGGTTCTCGCCATCGAGCCTTTTCTCACCACCGGGCGCGGACGGGTCGTGGAGGAAAAAGACCGCTGGTCTTTGCGGACGGTGGACCGCGCCATCGCCGCGCAATTCGAACACACGATCATCGTCACAAAGGACGAGCCGATCATACTGACGTTGTAGATGTCATTGCGAGTGGCGGGCGGTCTTCCGCCCGAAGCAATCTTCAATGCCATGGGGAGGTTGCTTCGCTTCGCTCGCAACGACATTATTAACCTTCCTTCAACCACCGCTTCACCGCCTCGCGCGGATGTTCGTACTGCGCCATCTTCTCCAACAGTATTTCAGGCGCGGATTCGTGGAAGATGGATTTGCGGTGTTCGGAAAAAATAAAGCCTTCCTCGACGGCGTGATCCATTGCCGCCAGCAGGAGGGCGTAATAATTTTTCACGTTCAACAACCCGACAGGTTTTTCGTGCGCGCCGGTCTGCGCCCAGGTGACGGTTTCGAAGAGTTCATCCCAGGTGCCGAAGCCGCCGGGCAGGGCAATGTAGCCGTCGGCGAGTTCGTGCATGCGGGCTTTGCGCGCGTGCATATCGGGGGTTACGTCCATGCGGGTGAGAGCGATATGCGCCAGCGCGGGCGTGTTCATCGAAGGGATAATGACGCCGATCGCCTCGCCGCCCGCGGACAACGCCCCGTCCGCCACTTCGCCCATCAGCCCCGTCTTGCCGCCGCCGTAGACGAGTCTCAGCCCTTTTTGGGCGAGGGTAACGCCTAATTGATAAGCGGCAGTTTTATAGTCCGCGTGGACGGAATCGGAAGAGCCGCAAAAAACACAAATTGATTTCATAGCTCTCTTATCTTCCCTTCTTGGAATGATTTCGGGGCTCTACCGTTTTTTAACGGGAAAACCATTTATAAACACAAAGGACACGAAGGTCACGAAGGAAAAACGTTCACAAAATCAGTCATATTCCCCCTTTGTGTACTTTGAGTCCTTCGTGTTTAGGCGCTTTCCCGCTAATTACGGGAGAGCCGATTTCGGCAAATGTACCACAGAAAAATGCAGGTTAGAGTTATATAAATGCAAGCCTGAAACGCTTGACTCGCGCCCCGCGCAGGGATGAAAATAGACAGCATGGACTATAAAGACTATTACAAAATCCTCGGCGTGGAGCGCAAAGCCGGCGCAAACGAGATCCGCTCGGCGTACCGCAAACTCGCCATGAAATATCATCCCGATAAAAATCCCGGCGACAAAAAAGCGGAGGAGAAGTTCAAGGAGATCAATGAGGCGTATCAGGTGTTGAGCGACGAGCAGAAACGCGCCCACTATGACCGCCTCGGCAGCGCCTACTCCAACTTCCGCACGAGCGGCGGCAGACCCAACGACTTTCAATGGGAGGACTGGTTCCAGCAGGGAGCCGGTCAGCGCGGCGGCGTGGAGGACATATTCGGCGGGGGTGGAAGTTTCTCCGAATTCTTCCGCACCATCTTTGGAGAAGCCATGCGCTCGCAGGGGCGGAGCAATCCCTTTGCGCCGCAGCAGCAGGGCTATGAGCAGGAGGCGCAGATCAGTTTCGAGGAGGCATACAGCGGCACGACCCGTCAATTACAAACGAACAGGCGCAGGCTTCAAGTACGCATCCCCGCCGGGGTGAAGACCGGGTCCAAGGTCCGCGTGGCAGGCGCGGGACCGGAAGGAATCGATCTCTATCTGGTCATCAAGGTCGAAGAGGATGAGCGCTTCGAGCGGGACGGCAGCAACCTCACCACCACCGCGCCGGTCAGCATTTTCACCCTGCTCCTCGGCGGCGATGCCGACGTGGAAACCCCGGCTGGAAAGGTCAAGCTGAGCATCCCTGCCGGAACCCAGCCCGACCAGGTCTTTCGCCTCGCCGGACGCGGCATGCCCGCTTTAAAAAACCCGAATACCAAAGGCGATTTGTATGTGAAGTTGAAAGTACAAGTTCCAAAATATCTGTCGTCCAAACAAAGAGAATTGATCGAGGAAGCATCCCGGATCAAGTTTTAACGTATTTAGGAGTTGTCATGAGAAAAAAACAGGTCTTATTGGCTATAACGGTGTTGATGTTCGCTGTGCTTGCCTGCCAAACCCCGGCTCTTCCCACCCAGGAGGCTGCGCAGCCAACCCTGCCAGACGCCATGGAATCCATTCCAACAATTCAACCGGCAGATCCCAACATCGTCAATCCAACCTCATCACAGGAAGCTCTGGTAACGCTTTATGAAGCCGTCAGCCCCGGCACGGTTTCGATCCGCACAGACACAGGGCAGGGCTCCGGCTTCGTGTACAGCAAGGACGGTCATGTCGTAACGAACTATCACGTCATTGACGGCGCGCGGAATGTGGAAGTCCGCTTCAACTCCGGCTTCATGGCGTACGGAACCGTGATCGGAACAGACCTGGATTCGGACATCGCCGTCATCAAAGTGGACGCTCCCGCGAACGAGCTTTTCCCGCTCCCGCTCGGCGATTCGGACTCGCTCAAGGTTGGTCAGACCGTCGTTGCCATCGGCAACCCGTATGGTTTGGAAAGCACCATGACAGTCGGCATCGTCTCCGCGCTGGGTCGCACGCTTGATTCCGTGCATACCACGCCGGAAGGCGGCTCCTTCAGCGCGGGCGACATCATCCAGACGGACGCGGCGATCAACCCCGGTAACTCCGGCGGTCCGCTCTTCAGCCTCAATGGAGAAGTGATCGGCATCAACCGCGCCATCCGCACGTTCAACGTCAACCAGGACGGCGACCCGGTCAACTCCGGCATCGGCTTTGCCATCTCCATCAACATCGTCAAACGCGTGGTTCCTGTTCTCATCGAAAAAGGCATTTACGATTACCCCTACCTGGGCATCTCCTCCATGAGCTCGCTCACCCTCGATATGGTCAATGCGCTCGGACTGAAACAGTACACCGGCGCGTATGTGACCAACGTGGTTCCGGGCGGTCCCGCGGACAGGGCGGGCATCAAAGCCGGGACGACCACCACCAATATCCCCGGTCTGGCTGGCGGCGGCGACTTGATCATCGCGATAGATGGGCGCCCCACCCGCACCTTCGATGAATTGCTGGCATATCTCATCAATAACAAAGGTCCGGGCGATACCGTCGTCCTCACCGTCCTGCGCGGCAACGAACGGGTGGACATCAGCGTCACGCTGGAAAAACGCCCCAAATAGAAAAAAATCGGGCGGAGTCATTGACTCCGCCCGAAGCGTTTAATTACCCGAAGCGCTCCTCACGCCAAATATCCGCGCGGTTGTGATAGCCGGCTTGCTCCCAGAAGCCGCGCTTGTCGTACGGCATGAACTCCAGTGATTTCAGCCATTTCGCACCCTTCCAAAAATAGGGTGTTTCGAGATTCTCGCGCCCGGGGATAAACCCCACCACACCCCGCAGGGGATAGCCGTGATCGGGCGTGAGAGGCTCCCCGTTGAAATGGGTCGCCAGCAGGAAGTTATCCTGCAAAACCACATCGAGCGGCAGGTTGACCATGAAGCCGTACTCCGCGTGCTGCATGACATGCGTGGCTGTCGGCTTGATCTTCAGAAAGCCCTGCTCCGCCAGCGTCTTCACCGAAACGCCTTCCCAAACCGTATCGAACTTGCTCCAGCGGGTTACGCAGTGGATGTCCATTTCGAGTTTTGCGCGCGGCAACTGGTTGAACTCATCCCAGTTCCAACTTTTTTCCTCCTCCACTTCGCCCCACACGCGGAAACTCCATGTCGCCGGGTCGAACACAGGGACAGGTCCGTAATGCAGGACGGGGAACTTCAACGTCAACGATTGACCGGGCGGCAGCCGCCCTTCCGAGCGGACGCGCTCCTCGTCCTTGCGGCGGTCCATACCTTCCAATGAAAACATAATTCACCTCGCTCCTAAAAAGGATATAACACTATACTGACTCGGCATGTTTGCCCAATGTTACAAGCAAAAGATGACAAAATTCTTAACAAACAGCGCGTCCCAACTTCCGCCGTGATTTGTGGGTCGAAATTCCCATTTCCGGCGGGGCTGTATACCTTATAATAAGCCCAATTTTCACCGGAAACATGCCAATCGGTTATCAAAATCAACAGGCGCGAGGAGAGATACAAATGAGAAAGCCGACATTAAAGCAAAAATTGCAATACCGGTTCGATAATTTCATGTCGCGCGGCACTGTCGCATTAATTGGGGGGCTTGCCGTTTTTTCGCTCGTCATTATTTTCATTGCCGCCGCCGTCATCCGCGTTGGGCATATCGTCATGGGCGAAGGCGAGGAGGTTACCTTCGGCGAAGCCGCGTGGATGAGCCTCATGCGCACGCTCGACGCCGGAACGATGGGCGGCGATACCGGCTTCGGCTTCCGCATCATCATGCTGGCGGTCACCATCGGCGGCATCTTCATCGTTTCCACGCTCATCGGCATTATGAGCAACGGATTGGAAAGCCGCATCGAACAACTCCGCAAGGGGCGCTCGCTTGTCCTCGAAAACGACCATACCCTCATCCTCGGCTGGACGCCGCAAATTTTCACCATCATTTCCGAACTGACGCTGGCGAACGAGAGTCGCAGCAGCGGCGCAGTCATCGTCGTGTTGGCGGAGCAGGACAAGGTCGAGATGGAAGATGCGATCAAGGAACGCATCCCCGACCCAAAGAACACGCGCATCATCTGCCGCTCCGGAAGCCCGATGGATATGAACGATCTCGAAATTGTCAGCCCGCACACCGCGCGCTCGATCGTCGTCCTCTCCGACGGCGCAGACCCCGACACGCACGTCATCAAGATCGTGCTGGCAATCACCAACAATCCCAATCGCCGCAGCGAGCCGTATCACATCGTCACACAAATCCGCGACCCGCAGAACATGGATGTGATAAAAATGCTCTCCGAAAGGGACGTTGTCCAGCCAATTCTCACCACCGACCTGATCGCGCGCGTCGTCGCGCAGACCTCGCGCCAAAGCGGGCTTTCCATCGTGTACACCGAGTTGATGAATTTCGGCGGCGATGAAATCTATTTCAAGCCGGAGCCAACTCTCTCCGGCAAAACCTACGGCGAAGCCCTGCACGCCTATGACACTTCAACCTTGATGGGAATCCGCGCCGCAGACGGTACGATCATGCTGAACCCGCCCATGGACACGCGCATTCAGCCGGGTGACAACATCTTCGCGATTGCCGAAGACGAAAATACCATCGAACTCGCGCGTCACTCCCGCCTCCCGCTCGACGAAAGCCTGATTCTACAGACCGGAAAACGATCCAAGCCCAAGCCTGAGCGCTGCCTCATCCTCGGCTGGAACCGCTCCGGCTCCACCATCATCCGCGAACTGGATAATTACGTTGCCAAAGGCTCCGAACTGACCATCGTCTCCCACATGTACGAGCTCGAAAAACAAATACGGAAGGATGTGGGAAAACTCCGCAACCAAAAATTGACGGTCATGGAAAGCGACATCCGCGACCGCGCTTTGCTCGACAGGCTGGAGGTCACAGAGTACGACCATGTCATCGTGCTGGCATACAGCCACCTCGAGCCGCAGGAAGCGGACGCCATCACCCTCGTCACGCTGCTTCATCTGCGCGACATCGCCGAGAAGGACGAAACCCCGTTCTCCATCATCAGCGAGATGCTCGACCTGCGAAACCGCGAACTCGCCGAAGCCGCCAAAGTGGACGATTTCATCGTCAGCGAACATCTTGTCAGTTTGATGCTTGCCCAACTCTCCGAAAACGCCGAGTTGTTGGATGTTTTCACCGACATCTTCGATCCCGAAGGCGCGGAGATTTACCTGAAACCCGTCAGCGATTACGTGGTCACTGGTCAGCCGGTCAATTTTTATACCGTGATTGAATCTGCAAAGCGGCGCGGGGAAACCGCCATCGGCTACCGCCTGATGGACGAAAGCCATGACGCGGAGAAATCCTATGGCGTGCGTACCAATCCGCCAAAATCCGAGAAGGTCATGTTTGCCCCGGAAGATAAATTGATCGTGATCGCGGAAGGCTAAACAAAAACACGGCAATCCATTCGAAGGCTTGCCGTGTTTTATTTATATTCAAAGATGGAAATGGATTCGATGTGATAGGTCTGGGGGAACAGGTCGAACGGAGTTACATTCTTCAAATGCCAACCCTTTTGGATGATCCTCGCCGCATCGCGCGCCAGAGTGGCTGGGTCGCATGAAACGTAGGCAATGATCTCCGGCTGAAGATCGAGAATCGCATCCAATGCGCGTTTGTCAATCCCAGCGCGCGGCGGGTCCACGATGACGTGAACCGGCTGGGAAATTTGCGGGGCAAGCGCGGGCAGTATTTCCCCCGACTTTCCTTCATACAATTCAACGTTATCGAATTCATCCAGATTGAAGGCAAAATCTTCACCTGCTGATTCAGAGGATTCGACGCCGACAACCTTTCCATATTTCGGAGCAAAGAATTTACTGAACAACCCAACACCGCAGTAAACGTCCAATAAATTGGCAGATTGGGAATCCGGAAGATTGGCGAGAAGATGCTCGATCATTTTCTCCGCCATTCCGGTGTTCACTTGAAAGAACGACGGAGCGGACACGCGAAAGCCCCTGCCGAGGATGTCCATAAAAAGGTGATCCTGCCCCGCAATGACAACCGGGTGATCTTCGTACAAATGAATAACTGAAATATCCGTTTCGATCTCGAGTTCGGGCGTTTCATCCGTTTCGGATTCGAGGATAAGCATGAGGTCTTCGTCCGCGCCCGAACGCAAGGAGATGCGTTCGATGTCCATCCTGGATTCAAAAGTCAACTCGCGCCAAAATTGGTCAATGGCAGGTTCGGGCAAATGGCATTCTTCAATGGGAAATGCCGCATCCCTGTTCGAATTGATGAAGCCCAGCTTTCCATCCCTTGTCAGATGGAACTGAACATGGTTGCGATAATTCCATTCGAGCGGTGACGCCACCATCGGCTGGACGGGGGGATTTTCGATCCTGCCGATACGCTGAAGTTGGTCGCGTAAAATTTCGGTTTTTGCCTGTAATTGTTTTTCGTAAGGCAGATGCTGATAGTGACATCCGCCGCATCGAGTGAAGTGTTTACACTTTGGCGTGATGCGATCTGAAGAAGTTTCGAGGATTTCAGTGACCTCGCCGCGGGCGAAGTTTTGTTTTTCCTGAATAAGGCGCACGAGCACCGTCTCGCCGGGCAAGCCAAAAGGGACGAAGACGGCGCGTCCATCGGACAGGCGACCCATTGCATCGCCGCCGTAGGCAAGTTTTTCAAGGGTGATTTCGTATTCGGAGGAGGACATGTTGACTACATTATACATAGCGCGGCAAGCCGCAGCCAAAGTAAGTCGGATTGGCAATCCGACCTACGCGCAAAATCTTCGCGGTAGGCGTAGTTTTTACAGAGCAATAC
>JAGUZU010000139.1 GCA_020060625.1 Anaerolineales bacterium
AGCGCGGCAAGCCGCAGCCAAAGTAAGTCGGATTGGCAATCCGACCTACGCGCAAAATCTTCGCGGTAGGCGTAGTTTTTACAGAGCAATACTATAAGGGAAAGACAGCGCATGGACCCCGCGCATCGCGGGGTTGACGAGGACGAGGGTTCTCCATTGCAAAATGGAGCCAATGTTTCAGCGCATGAAACAGAAAATCGAGAGATCAGCGGAAGCCCTCCGGGTACGCCATAACCCGTCATTCTTTCCCTCCAGAAGCGACCCCGCCCATAACATCCGTGAGCGATCACAGGAGCAAAAAGGCTGGGGAATGGCGATAAAAAGGACCACAGGTATCAGGCATCGGGTGAAACCGCTCCGCCTGCGCCTCGGCGTCCAAATTCAATTAATTTTGGAGGATCCCCTACCATGTGTGGAATCGTCGGTTATGTCGGCGCGCGCGATGCGACGCCGATCATACTCAATGGCTTGAAGCGGCTCGAATACCGCGGATATGATTCGGCGGGAGTAGCCGTCATTAACAGCAACCAGATCGAGGTCAGGAGAGATGCGGGCAAGTTGTCTCAATTAGTTGATCTGGTAGGCAAAAATCCTCTTAAAGGCGCTCCAGGAATTGGTCATACCCGTTGGGCAACGCACGGAGCGCCGTCGGCGCGGAACGCCCATCCGCATGTCGGAAATTCGGGCAGGGTGGTCGTCGTTCACAACGGCATCGTCGAAAACTTTCTCGAATTGAAAGATGAATTGACCAGCGAAGGCGTGACGTTCAACTCGGAGACCGATACCGAAACCATTGTTCATCTTGCCGAGCATCTCAAGGCTGGCGGGGATAACCTCGAAGAAGCCGCACGAAAGACCTTCAACCAGATCGAAGGCGCGAACGTGGTGGTGATGATGTCGCCCGATGAGCCGGACAAGATCGTGACCGCCCGGATCGGGAACGCGGGCGGCGTGGTAATTGGGCTGGGCGAGAACGAAAATTTCATCGCATCCGATATTCCCGCCATTCTCGAACATACGCGCAAGGTCATTTTCCTTGAGTCGCGCCAGATGGCGGTTGTGACTCGCGAAAGCGTGCGCGTGCAAACATTGGGTGGGACAGAAATTAATCCCGAAATCCATACCATTGCATGGGATGCGGTCTCTGCCGAAAAGGGCGAGTACCGCCATTTCATGCAAAAAGAAATCCACGAGCAGGTGCGCGCGCTGACCGACACACTGGCAGGACGCATCGATTTTCAAGAGGGGCGCATCCGCCTGCCGGAGCTCAAACTGACACCCGAAATTGCAAAACGCATCCAACGCATTTACATCACAGCCTGCGGCACGGCGGCATACGCGGGCATGGTCGGCAAGTATCTCATCGAAAAGATCGCCCGCATTCCGGTCGAGGTTGTGATCGGTTCGGAATTCCGCTACAGCGACCCGATCATCGATGAAAACACCGTCGTACTTGCCATCTCGCAATCCGGCGAAACCGCGGATACCCTCGCCGCCATGGAAGAGGGCAAGCGAAAAGGCGGAATTGTGTGGAGCATCGTCAACGCCATCGGCTCACAAGCCATGCGCATCGCCGACGGGTACATCTCCATGCAGACCGGACCCGAGGTAGGCGTGGCGTCCACCAAGGCGTTTACCGCCCCTCTTGTAGATCAGTACATGCTTGCCATCCTGCTCGCAGACCTGCGCGAGACTTTGGACGAACAAACCCGCAAAGCGCTCGTCTCCGACCTGCGCCTCGTCCCAGACCTCGCGGGCAGGGTGCTGGATACCGAGCCAAACATCGAAGAAGTTGCCCACGTCCTGAAAGACATCCGAAACTGCCTGTATCTGGGGCGCGGCATCAACATGCCCATTGCCTACGAAGGCGCATTGAAACTCAAGGAAATCTCCTACATCCATGCGGAAGGCTACCCCGCGGGCGAAATGAAGCACGGACCCATCGCATTGATTGACGAAGAAATGCCCATCCTTTGCATCGCGCCAAAAGACCCCTGGCACGAGAAGATGATCTCGCAGATACAGCAGGCAAAGGCGCGCGGCGGAATCGTCATTGCAGTGGCAACCGAAGGCGATGAACTCGTCGGCGGCATGGCAGACCACGTTCTCCGGGTTCCCGAAGCGCCGTGGATGCTTTCGCCGGTCGTCACCGTCCTTCCGTTGCAATTGCTCGCCTATCACATCGCCGCCATCCGCGGACTGGATGTGGACCAGCCGAGAAACCTCGCAAAAAGCGTAACAGTCGAATAAGTTCGGTCACGCAAAACGGGGAGCGCCTGAAACAGGCGTTCCCCAAGAAAACCTTTTGCAAAATCGTGGAAATACTCTCGCAAGAAAGGAAAACGTCATGCTTGACGAAACCATGCAATTGGAAAAACTACGCCAGCAGATCGAGAAGGTCGAAGAGGAGGCAGGCAGCGCGTCCGACTTTCTTGACTATGGAAAACCGAACGAAGCGCAGGCGAAGTCGGCAAAAAAGGTCATCGAAAATTCCAAACGGGAAGTTGAAAGACTAAGGTCGCAGCTCGGCGAACTGATCGCAAAAAGTCCGCCGCAAGCCGTTCAGGAATGGGCAAACTTTCACACCGCCATTCTGCAAAAGATTGCATCGGAACAGGTCACAAACCCTCACACAAAGACAAGGGTGTTCGTCGCAAAACAGACTCTCGAAGAATGGGAAAAAGTGAGGCGCGGCGAACAGGAGTACGTCCGCATCAACTGGCACTTCCTAAAGGATTACAAGGACGAAGCAAAAAAGTTGACCGGCGGGGAAAAATGGAAATTCTGGAAGTGAACGCCGCGCCAAACGACACCCCGCCTCGCGCCTACCCGACGACTGATTCTGTCAAAAAAGATATAATCGCCCCGAAAGGTTTCCATGACAGACCAACCCACCTGTATTAAATTCAACTCGAAACGAATCCTGATCTTCCTGCTCGCCATTGTTGCGGCGTTGGTGACTTTGAGCATCTGGGGACAACGAATCCGATTCTTCGGCGTGGCAGACATACGCGGATACTGGCACGAATTCCTGCTCGACCTGCTCATGTCGGCGTTTTACCTGGATGCCGAGGGAAATGTCCCAACATTCGCCAATGCCCTGCTGTTGTTCATTCCCTCGCTTTTACTGGCGCTCATCGGCGCATGGAAAAATTCGATAAAGGACAAATTCCGCTTCCACTGGATCGGTCTGGCGTTGATCTTTCTCTTCCTCTCCTTCGACGAAGCCGCCGTCCTGCACGAACGATTGATCAAACCCATGCGCCAGTTCACAAATGCGGGCGTCGCGTTCTTCCATTTTTCCTGGGTCATCCCCGGCATGATCGCCGTCCTGCTCTTTGGGCTGGCATATCTTATGTTCTTTTTGCACCTCGACAAAAAATTCAAAATCCTTTTCTTTGTTTCGCTTGCCGTTTACATCGGCGGCGTGATCGGCGGCGAGATGATCAGCGGATATTTCGCCGCGAACCTCGGTCAAAAGAACTACACCTATGCGGTGGCGGCAAGCCTCGAAGAATCGGTGGAAATGGTCGGCTGCGCATTCATCATCTACTCCCTGCTGGAATACATCAAGCAGTATCTCCCGGAGGGAATGACGCTGAAGGTTTCTTGATGTCTGCCACAATTATCCCGCTGGCGGAACTAAAACGTAACACCGGCGGGCGCGGCACGCGTAAATTTGTGGCGTTCAACGGCATCGTATATGATGTAACCGACTGCCCCAAATGGCGGCTGGACATGCACGAAAATCTGCATTTCACCGGACAGGACCTGACAGGCGAAATGCTCGAAGCCCCGCATAACGAAGAAGTATTCGCGCGTCCGTGCGTGAAAGTCATCGGCAGGCTCGAAGAAAATGAAAACGCTTGAAATTCAACCCGCAACAGAAAGCGCCCGTCGTAGATTCATCACCCTATGCGGACGCATCTTCCGCGACGCCGACCCGCAGTATTTCCCCCACGCCATCCATCACGGACGAATGATTCGCCTTTGTACGGACTCCTGCCTGGGAGCCTATCTCGCCGACCCGGATATATTTTACAAAGCACACCGGAACTCTGAAAAAGGCAAAGTTGGGGCATGATTTGAAAAGCCGTCACATTAACAGTACTGGAGTAAGAATGATCGCGCCGCAAAAAGCCATCCAATATTCAAAATATGAATTCAAAAAATGGGAACATTTCGACGCGGAAACCATCGTCGAAACGCCCGTCTCGTTGACCGTCAACGGGCAGGTGTGGATTTCGTTCATGTGTACGCCTGTAGACCTGGAAGCCCTGGCAGTGGGCTTTCTCTATAACGAAGAGATCATCGAAAACATGGATGATGTCGCGGATGTGCGCGTGTGCGAGCATGGCGATAACGTGGATGTCTGGCTGAAGCGCGCGGCGGCGCAACCGACAAATTGGCGAAGGACCTCCGGCTGTACGGGCGGCGTGACGGCTGTTGACCTTTTGGCGAAGCCGAATGTTTCTTTTGGAATGAACAGGCTGGAGGTCGAGCCGGAGGCGGTTTGCGATCTCGTGGAGCGGTTGTTCCAATCCCAATTGCTGTACCGCGAAACGGGCGGAGTCCACACATCCGCTTTGAGCGATGGGGAAAAAATCGTTCTCGCGGCGGAAGACATCGGCAGGCATAACACGCTCGATAAGATCGCGGGCATGTGCCTGATGCAAAACGTGTTCCCCAAAGACCGCATCCTCATTACAACGGGGCGTATCAGTTCCGAGATGCTGCAAAAAGCCGCCCGCCTCGGGGCGCCGATTTTGATCTCGCGCACCTCCCCATCGTCGCTTTCGATTGAAATGGCGGAAAGATACGGCATTACATTGATCGGCTATGCGAGGAAACACCGTTTCAACGTGTATTCGCACGCGCAGCGGGTCGGGTTGTAGCGCAAGTTTCCAGCTTACGCCGCTTTTTCCAAACCAAACAAAGGACAAATGTCGCCGCGGGGTGTGAGCAATGAAACTTACCCAAATTGACACGACAAGGAATAATTGGGATGGAGCAAAAGCATGACCAACAAACATATCGTCCACAAGCCGATCCCGCCGGAGATACAGGAATGTGCGGACAAACACGGGGGAAGCCGCGAAACCGCGCTGGAAGTGTTGAAGGAAATCCAAACGCTTCACTCCGCGCTGACGGCTGATTCTGTCACCGATGCCGCTCGCGCGCTGAAACTTCCTCCCCACCACCTGTATGGCATGGCAACATTTTATTCCATGCTGTCGTTCGAAGAACGCAAAAAAGTATTGCGCGTGTGCGATGGTCCGGTATGCTGGTTGAAAAGGGCAAGTGGACAGTCATCAGTAACCAGTGACCAGTTGGTCAGTGAGTGGCAAAATAAAATTGGCAACGATTTCAGTGTAGAACGGACTTCGTGTTTAGGTTTGTGTGACCGCGCTCCTGCGGTTCTGGTGGATGATGAGCAGGCGGGTCCTGTTGATGTCCGTGACGCAAAGAAAGTCTGCGAGGGCTGGCGGGGCGTTCCGACTGATTACAGCAAGCCGCGCAAAGGCGAAGCGCGGGTGATGATGTCTTTGGCGGGGAAGATTGATCCCGATTCGATTGAGGACGCTTTGGCAAATGGCGTGTACGAGGGGCTGAAAAACGCAATCCGCAAAACGCCCGATGAAGTCATCTCCGAAGTGGAGGTATCGGGCTTGCAGGGACGCGGCGGCGCGGGTTTCCCCGTCGGGCGCAAGTGGCGCTTCGTCGCTTCCGAAAAACGGACTCCGCGCTACATCATCTGCAACGCCGACGAATCCGAGCCGCTGATCTTCAAAGACCGCGTATTGATGGACACGAATCCACACCAGTTAATCGAAGGCATCACGATAGCGGGTTACGCCTGCGGCGCGTCCGAGGCGTGGATTTACATCCGCGGGGAATATGAATACCAAGCCCGTCGGCTGGAGAATGCCACCGAGCAGGCAAAATCCAAAAACCTTTTAGGTGAAAATGTTTTAGGCAGCGGGTTTTCGTTCAACATCCATGTCCATCGCGGCGCGGGGGCGTACATCTGCGGCGAGGAGACGGCGTTGATCGAGTCGCTGGAGGGCAAACGCGGCGAACCGAGGCTGCGTCCGCCGTACCCGCCCCAGTTCGGCTTCCGCGGGCAGCCGACGGCGGTGAACAACGTAGAGACGTTTTGCGCGGTCCCGCACATTTTGAAAAATGGCGCGGAGTGGTGGAAATCGCTTTCGAACTACACAACGCCTGGAACGAAGATGTACATGGTTCTGGGACACGTAAAGAAACCCGGTCTCTTCGAGGCGCCGTTCGGTTTGACCCTGCGCCAGGTCATCGAGGAATTCGGGGGCGGGATGGTGAAAGGCTCGAAATTCAAATTCGCGCTGTGCGGCGGCGCGGCAGGGACGATAAGCGGCAAGTCCATTCTGGATGTTCCGATTGATTATTCGTCCGCGCAAAAGGGCGTTTCGCTCGGGGCGGGCGCATTCCTGATCTGCGACCAGAGCGTTTCCGCCGTTGCGATGCTGAGAGAACTATTGCACTTCTTCGCGGCAGAATCCTGCGGAAAATGTACGCCCTGCCGCGTGGGAACGTGGCGCGCGCTGGAAATTTTGGATCGCATGACAGCTGGCAAAGGTCAAAAAGGCGATGTGGACGAATTGAAAACGCTCGCGGATTTGATGCAGGTCTCGTCGTTCTGCGGGCTGGGGCAGAGCGTGGCGATCCCGATGAAATCGGCGCTGGCGTTGTTTGGTGAGGAGTTTGAGCAGAAATGATAAACATAAAAATCAACGGTCAACCAATCCAAGCCGAACCCGGCAAGACCATCTTGCAGGTTGCGAAAGAGCATGATGTCCATATCCCGTCCTTGTGCTATCACAAGGACTTGAACCCAACGGGCAACTGCCGCATGTGCGTGGTGGACGTGAAGGGCGGGCGGACGTTGCAGGCGGCGTGTGTCACCCCGGTTTGGGAGGGGATGGAAATCGAAACGAACACTGAAAAGGTAATGCAAGACCGCAAATTGACGCTCGAACTGATGCTCGCCAATCATCCGCAGGACTGCCTGACCTGTGACGTGGCGGGCGATTGCGAATTACAGGATTTGGCTTACGAATACAAAGCCGAAGTCCCAGCCTGGGGCGCAAAGGGGACGCGCTACGCAGTGGACAGCGACCCAAATCCCTTCATCCGCGTGGACATGAACAAGTGTATCCTGTGCCGCAGGTGCGAATCGGCGTGCGCGGAGATCCAAGTCCGCGATGTGTGGGGCGTATCCAGCCGGGGCTTCGACTCGGTCATGGTGGCGGGAGCAGGTGTCCCGATGTTGGAGGCGCGCTGCGAGTCGTGCGGTCAATGCGTGGCGTATTGTCCGACGGGCGCGTTATCCAACAAGATGAATTACGGCGTCGCGCGGGCGCATCAAGTGAGAAAAGTTACGACGACCTGTTCGTACTGCGGCGTGGGCTGTCAGTTCGATTTGCAGGTGAAAGATAACAAGGTCATCGGGGTACATTCGAACCCGAACGCGCCGGTCAATGGGATGGCGTTGTGCGTGAAGGGGCGCTATGGGTACGATTACATTCATCATCCCGACAGGCTGGTGAAGCCGAAGGTGAGAAGATATTTGTTGGAGGGAAAACAGAAAAGCGATATTCGGGAAACGATATTCGATACTCGAAAATCGAATATCGAATTATCGAATGTCGGCTCTCCGTGGGCTTGGGTCGAAACAGAATGGGACAAGGCGCTCGACATTGTGGCAAAGAAAGTTGCGGAAACGCGCGCGAAGTTCGGCGCGGACAGCATGGGCTTCCTCACGTCGGCGAAGTGCCTGAACGAGGAAAATTATTTGATGAACAAACTGGCGCGGCAGGTCATAGGGACGAATAACATCGACCACTGCGCCCGTCTCTGACACTCCAGCACGGTAGCCGGTCTGGCTGCCTCCTTCGGTTCGGGCGCGATGTCCAACAGCATGGACGATGTCGCAAAATACGCGCAGGCGTTTTTCATCATCGGTTCCAACACCACCGAGCAGCATCCCGTTTTCGGAACGATGCTGCGGCGCGCGGTGAGATTCCGCGGCGCAAAATTGGTTGTGGCGGATCCGCGCAAAATAGACATTACCGAATTTGCAACCCTGCATCTGCGCCAGAAGCCCGGCACGGACATTGCATTACTCAATGGGCTGATGTACATCATTCTTGAAAAAGGCTGGGAGGATAAAACTTTCATCGAAGAACGCACGGAAAACTTCGACGAGTTCAAAGCCACTGTGATGCAATACCCGCCTGAAAAAGTGGCGGAAATCACCCGCGTCCCTGTGGAGCAACTTTACGAAGCGGCGGAAATTCTCGCCTCTTCCAAGCCGACGGCTGTTCTGTGGGCGATGGGCATTACCCAACACATCGTCGGAGTCCGCAACGTGATGGACCTCGCCAACTTCCAAATGTTGCTCGGCAACATGGGCAAGCCCGGCGGCGGGGTCAATCCCCTGCGCGGACAGAACAACGTGCAAGGCGCGTGTGACATGGGCGGTCTGCCGAATGTGTATCCGGCGTATCAGCCGGTGACAAGCAACGAGGTGATCGAAAAGTTCGGGAAGGCATGGGGAACTTATGAAAGAGGAAAGAAGAAAGAAGAAAGCGATTCTTTCATCTTTCATCTTTCCTCAAAAGTCGGTTTGACCGTGACCGAGATGATCCCCGGTATTCCCGAAGGCAAGATCAAATCGTTGTACATCCTCGGCGAAGACCCGGTCATGTCGGACCCGGATACGAATCACATCCGTCACTGCCTCGAAAGCGTTGACTTTCTCGTTTTGCAGGAAATCTTCCCCTCCGAAACCTCGGCGTATGCGGATGTGCTTTTGCCCGGCGTTTCGTTTGCCGAAAAGACCGGCACCTTCACCAACACCGAGCGGCGGGTGCAGATGGTGCGTCGAGCCGTCGAGCCGCCTGGGGATGCGAAGCCGGATTGGTGGATCACAAGTGAAATTGCAAAGCGCGTTCTCTTTCATCTTTCTTCTTTCGATGAAGGGAAAGGGGAAAGAAGAAGGATAGACCTGGAGGCTCCGTGGGCGAAGTGGGATTACAAAGACACGTCCGCGATCATGGATGAGATCAATGCGCTGGCGCCTTCGTATGGCGGGATCACGCACGCGCGGCTGGAAGCGGAGGAACGCCTGCAATGGCCATGTCTGACGGTGGATCATCCCGGCACGCCGATTTTGCACACGAAGCAGTTCACACGCGGAAAAGGCAAATTCATGCCGATTGACCACGTCCCGCCCGCGGAACGTCCCGACGACGATTACCCGATGGTGATGAGCACGGGACGGGTGCTGTACCACTGGCACGGCGGCACGATGACTCGGCGCTCGCAGGGCATCATGCAGGTTTACAACGAAGCGCTGGTGGAGGTCAATCCCGACGATGCGTTAAAATTGGGCTTGAATGGAAGGGATCGAGTTCGCATCACGTCGCGGCGCGGAAGTATCGAAGCGAAAGCCTGGGTAACGGAGCGCGTCCCGCCCGGCATGGTGTACGCAAATTTCCACTTCCCAGAGGCTTCGGCGAATGAATTGACACATGCCTCGCTCGACCCGGTGGCAAAAATACCCGAATACAAGATCACAGCCGTAAAGGTTGAATTGGCGTAAACCAGGTTGTACAATAAATTAATCGAAGGAGACAAATTATGACAACTGTCCGAAAATTACTTGAAGCCAAAAAGAACGTGGAGAATTTTTCGGTGGAAGCCGCCGCCAGCGTGATGGAAGCGCTCAAAGTCATGGCGGAAGCGAACATCGGCGCGGTGCTGGTCACCGAAGGCGGGAAGATCGTCGGCATCTACACCGAACGCGACTACCTGCGGAAAGGCGAGCTCGAAGGACGCGCCGCAAAAGGGACGACGATCAAGGACGTGATGGTGCCAAAAATGATCACCGTGACCAACGACACCACTGTGGACCAGTGCATTGCCCTGATGAAGCAGTATCACATCCGCCACCTGCCAGTAGTCGAAAACGACCAGTTGATCGGGTTGGTCTCGATGCGCGACGTGATGCTCGCGGCAATCGAAAATCGCGAAAGCGAGATCCGCGGACTGGAGAATTACATCATGGGTTCCGGCTTTCAGTCATGACGCTTGAAATTCTTATAAAAAAGCGCCGGAGGCTGCTTCCGGCGCTTTTTTATTCGAGATTTGCAATGCCTGCCTTGAATTGCATTTGGTAAAATCACGCTCATGTCTTTTCGGAAAACTACCGCCGCCCTGCTGTTTACCCTGCTGCTCTCCGCCTGCGCGCCCGCTGTTGAAACGCAGGCGGTCTTCCCAACCTACGACCCGTTTTTGCCCGCTGGCGGCACACAGGAAGGGATTCCTGCCGCGCCTGAGGCAGATACTCAGTCTCCTACGCCAGGCATCACCCCAACCCGTCCGCCGACGCCCACTCGCGCGCCCGTGAATATTCCGCCCATCGTCGGGATTTCGAATCAATTGCTTTATACGCCCACGCCCGACCCGGCGCGCATCCTGCCCACCCCGCGTCAGAATGCGGACGAGTACATTGTGCAGCCAGGCGACTCGCTTGGAGCCATCGCGGAGCGATTTGGAATCAGCCTTCAGTCTTTGATGGAGGCGAACAATATCAGCGATCCAAACCTGCTCGATGTCGGCACAAGCCTCATCATCCCCGCGCCGAATCCGGTGAACGGAGGGTCGGCGCTGAAGATCATCCCCGATTCGGAATTGGTATATGGTCCTTCGACAGTTCATTTCGATATCGAAAGTTTCATCGTAAGCCAGAACGGTTATCTTGCGAATTATGCGCAGGAGGTCAACGGCGTCATCATGAGCGGCGCCGAGATCGTCTCCCTTGTTTCAGCCAACTATTCCGTCAACCCGCGCCTGCTTCTCGCCCTGCTGGAATACCAGAGCGGCTGGGTTACGAATCCCTTTCCAGGCAACACGCTCTATCCGATGGGTTTTGTGGATACAAACCGCGAAGGGTTGTATCGTCAACTGGCGTGGGCGGCAAACAACCTCAACCGGGGATATTATCTGTGGAAGGTCAACGCGCTGTCCACATGGATATTGACCGACGGTCAGGTGATTCCCATAGACCCAACCATCAACGCAGGAACCGCCGCCGCGCAATATTTCTTCTCTCAACTGGACGACCTTGCATCCTGGGAACGGGACGTGAATGAAACCGGCGTGATCCTTACCTACTTTGTGTTCTTCGGCAATCCGTTCAGTTACGCCATCGAACCGCTTATCCCCCCCAACCTGACACAGCCCGTCATGAACCTGCCTTATGCCGTCGGCGAAAGCTGGTACTTCACAGGCGGTCCGCACGGCGGATGGGATTCCGGCTCGGCATGGGCGGCGCTGGATTTCGCTCCGCCGAACGACACCGGAACTTTTTGTCTCGCCAGTCCATTATGGATCACCGCCATGGCGGGCGGGTTGATCATCCGCGCGGAAAACGGCGCTGTGATTCAAGACCTCGACAACGACGGATACGAACAAACCGGCTGGGTCATCCTTTACATGCACATCGCCGAACAGGAGCGGGTTCAACCCGGCGAGTATTTATTCGCTGATGAAGCCGTCGGGCACGCATCCTGCGAGGGCGGTGTCTCCAACGCCACTCACGTACACATCGCCCGGAAATATAACGGCGAATGGATTCCAGCGGACGGTTCCATTCCCTTTAACCTGAGTGGGTGGGTCTCCACCGGAACCGGCATCGAGTACGACGGCTTCCTCGCGTGCGGCTCGCAAAACATCCAGGCATGGGACAGCGCCAACGACTTCAATCTCGTTCCCCGCTAAATTCATCCCCCCTTAATTTATACGGATATAATCAAGCCAACGTATGCAGCGCACATTTGCAATTTTCATCATCGCTTCGATGACAATATCCGCGTGCGGGTCGGCGCCTTCGCTTTGGGGAATTCCGCCCACCCCGACACAAAATCAAATGGACGGGAACCCGCCTCTCTCCGACCCGCTGCCTGTTCCCAACGAACCAATCCGTTTCGCCACCTCAACCGTTCCCCCCTTCATCGAGACCGGGAACGCAAGCACGCCTGCCGCGCAGGATGGAGGTGGAGAAGGACTCTCCACGCCCACGCAATTACCGCCGCCGTCTGATGCGGCGCCGTTCCTCTACTATGCTCAAGGCGGAGATATGCTGTCCGCAGTTGCAAAACGCTTCGGCGCGGATGAGGCGGAGATCATATCCGATGCCGACCTCACGAAGACCACGCTGATCGATCCCGGCACACTGCTTGTCATCCCCAACCGCATCGCCGAGCCGGCGTCGCCAAACATCCAAATCATGCCCGATGCCGAGATCATCTATTCGGCAACCGCCCTTGATTTCGATACAGAAAAATACATCAAGGAGCAGGGCGGATACCTGAGCACGTTCAGGGATTACCTCGGCTCCACAGGCTGGATCGAGAGCTACGACGCCATAGACCGCCTCGCCATCGAGAATTCCATCAATCCCCGGCTGCTGCTTGGCTTGCTCGAGTTCGAAAGCCGCTGGGTCCGCGGACAGCCCATAGATTTGCTTCACACTGAATTCCCGATGGGCTTCAATCATTATCGTTATAAAGGGATGAGCACGCAATTAACCTGGGCGATCAACACCATGTCCATCGCATATTACGGCTGGCGCGCCGGAACGATCACCGAACTGGATTTTCCCGACGGAACGAAATTACGAATAGACCCGCGCCTCAATGCCGGCACAGTCGCCATTCAATACCTGTTTTCGAGGCTGCACAGTCAGTCACAATGGGCGCAAATTGTTAATCCTGATAACGGCTTCCCCGCCGTGTACGAAGAGATGTTCGGCGACCCATGGACGCGCGCGGAATTGATCGAGCCGCTCTTTCCACCCGCGCTTAATCAGCCGCCTCTCGCCCTGCCTTTCGAGCCGGGCGTCAAATGGAGTTTCACAGGCGGACCGCACAACGGCTGGGGGCAGATCAGCCCAAACGTGTACGGGCAGGCGCACAGCGTCTTTTCCGCCATTGATTTCGCCCCCGCCGCCGAAAAAAGCGGATGCGTCCCCACCACAACCTGGGTGACAGCCGCCGCCCCCGGCTTGGTTGTCCGTTCCGAAAACGGCGTGGTGATGGTAGACCTGGACGGCGACGGCTATGAGCAGACTGGCTGGAACATCCTTTATTTACACATTGCCAACAAAGACCGCGTGCCTCTTGGAACGTGGCTGGAAACCAACGACCGGATCGGTCACGCCTCGTGCGAAGGCGGCGTATCCACCGGCACGCATTTGCACTTTGCAAGAAAATACAACGGCGAATGGGTCACAGCAGACGGTCCCATTCCATTTGTCCTGAGCGGTTGGCGCGTCGTTGCCGGCGAAAAGGCATACGAAGGCAAACTTATCCGCGACGACCAAACAGTCATCGCCGACCCGCTCAGCCAAAAATGGTCGAATATCACCCGCGAAGAAAATGAATAAAAAAAATAAAATACGACAGTCCGCCATCGCAGCCTCTCTTGCGGCGATGCTGGTTGCTTCCTGCGGACTATCTCCATCGGGCGCAGGCGCGCCAAACAATATTGCATCGAACGAAACGGGGAATACCGTCAATTTTGCATCGCTTTCAACGTCCCCCCCGCCACGCCCTGCATACAAACCGGGCGAATTGGTGGATTACACCGCACAGACGGGAGACACCCTCCCCGCGCTCGCATCACGCTTCAACACCACTGTGGATGAGATTTTGCACGCCAACCCGCAAATTCCGCGCGAAGCAACCACCATGCCCCCCGGCATGCCCATGAACATCCCAATCTACTACCGCGCCTTGTGGGGAAGTCAGTTTCAGATCATCCCCGATCATGCCTTTGTCAACGGTCCCGCCAGTGACGGTTTCAACACCGCCGCATTCGTTGCGGCGCAATCCGGTTGGCTAAAAAGTTACCGCGCGTACGTGGGCGGCACATGGCGCACCGGCGCGGAATTGGTGGATTTTGTCGCCGTCAATTACAGCATCAATCCGCGCCTTTTACTCGCCATTTTGGAATATCAAGGCGGCGCGCTTACACAACCAGAACCGCCTGTACAAAAAAGCCTGCTTGGGTTTAGGCGCGCATTCTGGGAATCCCCTTATCTTCAACTGGTTATTGCCGCCAACACACTCAACAATGGATATTATGGCTGGCGGCTGGGCAATATGATCGAATTCGAAGATGCGGACCAAATCCTAATTCGCCCCGACCCCTGGCAAAACGCGGGGTCGGTCGCGCTGCAATATTATTTTTCCAAAATGTTTACGGGCGACAAGTACGCGCTCGCCATCGGACCCGGGGGGCTGTTTCAAACATACCAGGCATTTTTCTCCAATCCATGGGAAACCCAGGTTGAACTAATTCCAGGCAGTTTGCAGCAACCCGAGCTCCGGCTCCCCTTCCCCGCCGACCAGACCTGGAACTACACCGGCGGACCCCACACCGGCTGGGGTACTGGGGAGCCTTTCGCCGCAGTGGACTTTGCCCCGCCTTCCGAAGAATCCGGCTGCATCCCCGCAAAGGCGGAAAATTATGCAACCGCAATGGCGGATGGAATTATCGTTCGTTCAGGTCCGGAGGGCGTCGCCCTTGATCTGGACAAAGACGGAAACGAACATACGGGCTGGGTAATTTACTACCTGCACCTTGCCGCCAAAGGACGCGCCCCGCTTGGCGCTGACCTGCAAACCGGCGATATGATTGGCTACCCATCCTGCGAAGGCGGACGCTCCACCGGCACTCACGTTCATGTTGCAAGAAAATTCAACGGCGAATGGATCGCCGCAGACAGCCCCATTCCGCTGACCATGAGCGGCTGGGTTGCGAAAAACGGAAGCCGCGAATATTTGGGGACGCTCGTCAAAGGAGGGGCAACCATCATTGCCTGCGAATGCGGAGACGCATACACAGCCATAAGCGGCAGTTATCCATAGCGCGGCAAGCCGCAGCCAAAGTAAGTCGGATTGGCAATCCGACCTACGCGCAAAATCTTCGCGGTAGGCGTAGTTTTTACAGAGCAATAC
>JAGUZU010000070.1 GCA_020060625.1 Anaerolineales bacterium
AGTGCAAGGAAAGTTATTTGATTAACAATCTACAGTAGTAGCACGCCTTCCAGGCGTAATGGCTCTAAAGCCACCGCCTTTGGCGGTGGTCGTTTACTTCCCCTTTTCAGGGGAGGGTGAATGGTGTTTTGTCTTTTGAAATGGCAGGTTTCGCAGGCGGTCTTGTTTTCGCCGACCGTCATGATCTGCTGGGAATGCGGGTTGTGGCACGAAGCGCAGTCCACGTTGATGTCCCCGTGCGCGCTGGTCTTCCAATCATCGTATTGATTCAGGTGACAGGCGCCGCAGGTCTCGGCGGATTTATCCATCGTAAACGGCAGGTCGGGATGCTCGCCCCCTGCGCGGCGCTTCGCTGTCCGGACTTCGTGGCTGGCGCTTCCCCATCATCATTTGCCTAATGCAATTTTTCGACGTGGTCAACGATTTCGCCTCTGGCATACGCCAGGGCTGCCTCTTCGACCGAAGCAATATCCGTGATAACGGGGCGGATGCCGCGCTCTTTCATGTTTTCGTATGCGCCGCTTCCCATGCCGCGGCAGATCACTGCTTCGCAGTCTGTGATGACTTCGAACATCTGCCCGTGCCTGTCCTGCGATGCGGCATCGAAGCCGTGTCGGTGACCATGTTCATGCTCGTGGTCGTGCGGCTCGTGGGCGAAATGTTTGTGGTTTGGTTTTTCCCGCATTTCACGCTGAAGGATTTGCCCGTTTTGGATTTCGAGAACCGCATAATGGGTTGCCCGCCCAAAATGATGGCTGATCTTGGTTCCATCGTCTGTAACGAGTGCGATTTTCATAAAATTCTCCTGTGACTTGGTTGACAAGGCGGGGATTTCCGCTTTGCGATCCATTATTCTCTATTTTTGTCAATTATTTTAGTAATAAATGTCACAAAATTATGGTTATTCAACCAATTTATTTTACAATCGTTTCTTTTGTTGTGATTTGCTGTTGCGGGTGGGAGAGAATCAAGCCATTTTGGAGAAAAAAGCTCGAGAAACCGCGCCAACTCCCCCGTCTGAAAATTGAGGCGGTGTTCACGTCACAAAAAATTGTGGAGATGTCACGTTCTGGTATGATTGGGTTGTCTGGCTGGATGGTCAGATACTAATGAAGCAATACTCATGCGAGTACGGAAGGGAATGACAAATTATGGACGGCACTTTTTCCATCGGCGAGAAATTACGCCAACTGCGGAGCGAACGGAGCATTTCACAGCGCGACCTTGCCCGTCTTGCGAGGCTTTCCCCGAATTCGATCAGCCTGATCGAGCGGGATGAAACGTCGCCGAGTGTGGCGACTTTGCAAAGCCTTGCCAATGCGTTGAACGTGCGCATGAGTTATTTTTTTGAAGAGGAAGCGCCATCTTCGATTCTGCACATCAAGTCGGGTTCGCACCCGAAGATCGAGAGCGGGGGGGTGGTGATTGCGGGAATGGGAAAGACCCTGCCTTTTCAGGAACTGGAACCGTTTTTGATGACCCTCGAGCCGAAGGCGGGGAGCGGCGGCGAGCGCCAGGTTGTCCATTCGGGGCATGAGTTTGTGTATTGCCTGCAAGGAAAGATCGAATATGTGATTGACGGCAAGGTGCATCTGGTGGAAACGGGAGACAGCCTGGTGTTTGAAGCCACGCTTCCACATTTGTGGCGCAACCCGTTCGAGGTGGAGGCGAAATTCCTTCTGGTTCTCCAAACCCCGAACTCGTCGCGCGAACCTGTCCAGCGGCATTTTTCGAGTCACCCGTCGGTCAATCATATTGGGGGGTGAGTCTGCTGAAAAATCGTTTGTATGCGCAGACGACGCAATCCCGGTTGTGCCGCTGTACACTACATTCAGGCTGCCATGATTCGACCCGAATCTTTTTCTGCCAACACCCTTACCCGTCACCCGCGCGGCGAATCCATCGCCCGCATTCTTGCGGCAGCCATGCAAGCCGTCGAGCCGGGTGCTGCGGTGAGGCGCTTCGTCCGCCGCGAAGGGGATTCGCTCTTCATCAAGAACCTCGAATATTCGCTGGATAAAATCGGACGGATTCGCATCCTCGGGTTGGGGAAAGCCTGCCCGGCAATGACACTACCCCTGGTTGACCTGCTTCCGCATCACACCACCCGCGGCTTGCTCATTCCAAAACAGACTCCCATCCAACTCCCAGGCGGATTCGACCTCCAGCCCGGCGGACACCCCATCCCTGACGAGAACAGCCTGCTCGCGGGAGAGAAAGCCCTCGAACTCGCGCGCGGACTGGACGAGAACGACCTGCTCATCTGTCTCATTTCCGGCGGCGGCTCTGCGCTGATGAGCGCCCCTCGCGCGGGAGTCCTGCTTTCCGATTTGCAGGAATTCACGTCATCCCTGCTGGCTTGCGGAGCGCGGATTGACGAAATCAACATATTGCGCCGCCGCCTCGACCAGCTCAAGGGTGGGGGACTGGCGCGGATGGCTTTCCCCGCGCGCGTTGTCAGTTTGATCCTCTCGGATGTGGTTGGGAATCGGCTTGAGACGATTGCTTCGGGTGTCACCGCGCCCGACCCGTCCACGCGCGAAGATGCGCTGGGTGTGTTGGAAAAATATCATTTACTGAGCGAGGCTCCCAATTCGATCCTCGAAACGTTGAAAACATCTCCCGAAACGCCCAAGCCCGGAGATGCGCTGTTCGAGCGCGTGCAAAACGTCATCGTGGGGAGCAATGCCCTGGCGGCAGAGTCCGCTCAAAGTCAGGCGCGAAGCGAGGGGATTCATGTCGTTTCGTTGGGAAGCGACTGGCAGGGCGAGGCGCGCGAGGTTAGTCAAAGGTTGTGCAACGTTCTGCGGCAAACCGATCTCCCGCGTCCGTTTTGCCTGATCGCGGGCGGTGAAACCACCGTCACCCTGCGCGGGCGCGGGCGCGGCGGACGTAACCAGGAACTGGCGTTGGCTGCCGTCCGCGAGCTGGCAGGACTGCCCGATGTGACGCTCGTCACCCTCGCCACCGATGGCGAGGACGGACCCACCGACGCGGCGGGGGCGGTGGTCAGCGGAGAGACGCTGCAACGCGGACTCGACAAAGGGCTTTCGCCTGATGCTTTTTTGGACAATAACGACTCGTACAGCTATTTCAGCGCCCTCGATGATCTGCTCAAGATCGGACCGACGGGAACGAATGTCAACGATCTGATGTTTTGCTTTGGGTGGTAGGGGCGGAAAATCATTGGGGATTGCCGCGATTGCAATTCTTTGCGAATCGAAAACAAAACTTAATCATCGTCGCCGCCTTCGTGTTCACGCCCGTCGGCATGACATTCCACGCAATTCTCAAAGTTGGAAATTCGCTCTTCACGGTGTTCTTCGGCAATCTTTGCAGGGTTGTGTTCATGGCACCCGTAGCAGGTGTAAGTCGTCAGGCTGTTGGGGTGGCAGGTAGCGCACTTGCTGTTTGCGCCTTCGTGATTCATTGGGAAGGTATGGGGTCCGTTATAGGATGCGGGTTCCCACGCGCTGGTGGAATGGCAGGCGGCGCAATCCGTGCCGAATTGACCAAAGTGCGCGGAGGGTTCGGCGTGACAGGCAGCACATTCGCTGGGCGTGCCCTGATACACGCCGTTTTTGTGACAGGACTCGCAACTTACATTTGCATGAGCGCCGTCCAGTTTGAAAGAGGAAAGGTTGTGATCGAACGTGGCGGGCGTCCAGCCTTCGGGAGAATGGCAGGATTCGCAGGTTGTGCCGTACTCGCCGCCATGCGCGTCGTCTCCCTGATGACAGGAATAGCAATCCTGCGGGGCGGCTCGCAAGTCGCTGACTTTGCGTGCGTTGATATGACACAAGCCGCAATCCACCTCGGCGTGTTTGCCAGCCAGCGGAAAACTTAAACGGTCATGGTCAAAACCGGCGCCATACGAATCAATGCCGTCATGACAGGCAAGACAGTCCGCGCCGAAAGTGATGAGATGAATCTGGGAGTAGACAATGTCCATTTGGCGGTGGCAGGTCAGGCAGGAGTCCGAGGCGAAGGCGGTGATGTCATCAACGTGGCAATCGGCGCATTCAAAGGGCTGTCCATCCAGATTGCGTTGATGTCCTTCGAGTGAATATCCAAGCGCATCGTGCGGGAATTCGTTTTTGCCCAACTCGGTGAGGGGCGCGGTCCTTCCGCGATGTTCGGGATGGCAATCGCGGCAGGCGAGCGCGGGGCTTTTATGCGTGATGACGCCATGCAGCTCGGCGACGGTGAGCATTTGCGCCGCGATCTCTGTGTGACATTGGATACAGCGATCCACCATCACCTCGCGCCCCCAAAATGGGACGTGACACGCGCCGCATTCCTGGATTTGGGCATGGGATGTGACGCTGCCAAGCGCTTCACCCTGCTGGATGTTGAGGTCGCCTGAACTGAACATCTCCCCGCCGCTGGCAAATGCAACGCCGACCAATACAAAGACTGTGATGAGCGCGGCGATCAAACCCGTGCCAGTGAGACACCCGAGACGATTATTGTTCATGTCCGCCTCCTACCTGAAGAATGTGGCGTAGTACAACGCCCCGCCGATGTGGACGAACGCGGAGATGAAAAGGGCAATGCCGATGGGGATGTGAACTGTGTGCCACAACGCCATCAATTGGCGCGCGTGTTTGAGCGCCTCCTGCGAGAGCGCGCTTTCGATCTCCAAGCCATCAAGCGTGCGTGGAATGCGGGTGAAGATGTAGCGTCCGATAAACCCGCTGACGACGATGATGATTGTCAGCAGGGTGGTCGCGCCTGCCAGCCCGTTGAACTTCCATGAGGTGTGGAGCAGCACCATGTACGGTCCGACCAACCCCATGAAAATATGGAATTTCAGCCAGGTGGATAATTTTCCCCACGCGGCAAAGCGCGCGCGTTTGCGTAAACTGTAAAACGTTTCGGTCATCAGCATCAGAATGAAACCGATGATACCCAGCGTGTGACCGAACAACTCGCTGGCGGCGGGGATCTCCTGAGTAAAAACGATCACTGCCCCATACCCACCCGTAAGCAATACGCAAACTACAAATGCAAGCCAGAGTTCTGCGTAACCTCTCAGCATGTCTGCCTCCCGAATTATTTAGTGTCTATCCTAAAATTAACCATGTCGTTCCCCAAAGGGGACGCTGTGCGAGGAGGGCGCTTTCCCCGACGACGTATGCCATTATGCCCAGCATGGGTATTATGCCCAGCATGGGTATTATGCCCAGCATGGGTATTATGCCCAGCATGGGTATTATGCCCAGCATGGGTACGAAGCGGTAAGCAATCTCCAAAAGTCAATTTTACTTGTCAAACAGGAGATTGCTTCGCCGCCAAAGAGCAAAATCGGCGGCTCGCAACGACATTGAGCGGGTGTTTTTTTAATTTTCGGATAGGTTCTTATTTATTTTCTCAAGATTTAAGTTTGGTCCAAAAATCCACAATCACATCGGCTATTTTCGCGTCATGGGCGAGCAGCATGTCGCGTATGGGAGAAATATCCACTCCCTCGGCGATCATCTTTTGCAACGGCATGGAGAGAGTCTGATCCCCCATTACCACGGCGCCGATCATTTTTTTCTCGCCAACGAGAATCCGTACGTGGTTGATGTCGAATCCGCTTTGGGCAACGACCGCGTTTGGAAGTTCGCGCCAGGTCTCGCTATCTCCGCGCGCAATGCCAACGAGGTCATCATCCCGCCCGTGCCCAACCGCGCCGATGATTGTGGTGGTTAGCCCTGCAAGGCGCGTAACGTTGAACGGTATGGATTTGATGTAGGGTGTACTTCGTCCTGCCATGTTCATGCCCGCTGCATGTCCCTGTTCACGAGCAGCGCCCCACAAACTATCAAGGATCGAACGCCCTGTGACCGGGTCGAATACCTGTGCCGCATCACCTGCCGCGTAAATATTTGGGTCATCTGTTTGCATGAATTCATTGACGAGAATTCCGCGATCCACCTTCAACCCCGCCTCACGCGCAAGTTCCACACGCGGCTGAATGCCGATGGCGTAGGCGAGCAGGTCGCATTTGAGTGTTTTTCCATTTTTCAGGCGGACGGAATTCACCCTGCCCGACCGCCCGATGATTTCCTGTAATTCCGAATGGAAATGCAGGGTGACTCCTTCCGCTTGCAAACGCGCCTCGATGATGCGTGATTCCTGTTCGTCTAGCACGTTGCTCCAGTAACGGCTGCCCCGCAGCAAATAGTGGACGTTCATGCCGCGCGCCAGCAAGCCTTCGGTCAACTCCAACGCGGTAATGCCGCCGCCGACTACAACGGCAGTCCGTCCGCGTTTGGCGAGTTTAAGAATGGTACGAGCGTCGTTCAGGTGATCCAGTTTCACCACGCCTTGCAGGTTCGCGCCTGGAACAGCCAAAGGCGTGGCAAATGCCCCGGTTGCAAGTAACAGCCTGTCATACGTCAGAAGCGAGTTGTCATCCAATTGCAGCGAGGTTTCGTCGCGCAGGATTTTCGTCACGCGGGCTTTACGGTAGGTGAATCCGAGTTTTTTGTAATCTTCGCGCGTTTTGGGATACAGCGCTTGATCGGATAATTCACCCGTGAGGTAATACGCCAGCCCGGGGCGGGAATAAAACCCATGCGGATCGTCGCCGAGCATGATGATCTCTGCGCCTCGCTCCACGCTGCAAATTGATTCTGTTGCTGCGATTCCCGCCACGCCTGAACCGATGATGACGTGCCTCATGGCGTCCCCGCCGTAAAGAGATCGGTGCGCTCGAATCGCAACACCCCGCGCGGACAGCGCGCCACGCACTCGCCGCACGTCAGGCACTCGCTGCGGTTGATGGCTTCGCTCCGCCAGACATAGGCGCGCACGTCAATTTCAATGGGACAGTTGTAGGTGCAAATACCGCACTGCACACACCGCGCAGCATCGGGGACAACGTGCCCTTGGGCAAGGGTTGCGCGCTTGCGGGCGCTTCGTTTAAATACATTCAGGAAAGCCAAAAAATACACCTATTCCATAGTCGTATCCGATGTGGGAAAGTTACTGCCTGCTAAAAATTGTAGTACTTTGTTCTGATACAGGTAGTGACAAATGTAACAAACTGTACTTTTGCCAAAATGGGGAATGGGCGTTGAGAAATCTGGCAGCAGGTCGGAACTTATCCCCGTATACATATATACGGTTAACGACAACTAGAAATGCGCAAGGGGTGGGGCGTGTTTGCCTCCAATTTTTTCCGCTCATCCTAGCCTCTGTGGTTCGTTGCGTCGTGCGCCAGATAGCGGTTGCGGACAATAGGCAATTTTGCTTGTCAACCAATACGTGAAGTAGCTCTCTGTGTTTATCGTGGATCACCCTACAATGACGTTATCAAACTTGAGGCGCTCATGAATATCTCCCCGTTCTTATCCGTCGGTCAATCCTGTGACGAAACGCTGCAATGGACAAAAGGTCAGTTGTTACAGGCGAATTTTCGTTTTGTTCAGACCTTCGATCTACATGCCGCACGAGTCGGATTGCGCGACTGTTCCTGCCCGAATCATGGGACTGATGCGTGCGGCTGCCAGATGGTGGTCCTGTTGGTTTACGGAAAAAGCGCAGAGCCTGCAACCTTGTTCCTGCATGGCAATGACGGGCAGACCTGGTTATCGATTGCCGACGATCCGCATCAACGGGCGGATGCGAAATTTCTACAGGCTATTCGACAGGCGCTTGAGAGCGATCTATCCACCAGAGTTTCGCCGGGACAATAGGCAATATTGCCTACATATATATATGGCATTTGGCTCTCAAATCAACGTGATGAAACGCCTATACTTGGGGTATCTTATGCAAAAGGAGAAGAGAGGCTTATGTTTTGGAAAAAAATTGTTGCCTTGGTAGCTGCGGCTCTGTTGATAGCCGCCTGCAGTGGACAAGGCGGTGGTGAAACGGTTGAAGTTCAAGTTACCCTGACCGAATTTGGGTTTGAGGCGTCCCTGACAGATTTCAAAGTGGGAGTCCCCTATCGCTTTGTTGTCACAAATACGGGCGCAGTCAACCACGAATTCATGATTATGGCTCCGCTCACAGGGGAGGATATGGGTATGGATATGCACGAACTGGATGAAACAGCCCTGGCTATGATCGAAGAAGATCAGCTGCCATCCGGCGCGACAGTGTCGTTTGATTACACATTTAAAGAAACCGCCCCTGCAGGAAGTTTGGAGTTTGCCTGCCATACACCGGGTCACTATGAAGCAGGTATGAAACTGCCAATTACCGTCAGTCCATAGATGAACTGCCAATGCAGGTAAAATGAATAACATTGCAGACGCAGGGAGAATCGTTTGCGTCTGCAATGTTTGTGAAGGCGAGATGCGAATGACAATCGGCACTGTTGAAAGCCAGGGAAGTAAGAAATTATCCATTGGCGAATGGATGTCCCGCAACTGGTTCGGGATATTTCTCGTTATCTATGGTTTATGGGTGTTCATACCTTTTCTTGCGCCCGTGTTCATGCAAATCGGCTGGACGGGGGCGGGAAAGGCAATCTACTTCATTTATTCCTTTTTCTGCCATCAACTGCCGGGACGCTCCTTCTTTTTATTTGGAGAGAAGACCATGTACTCTTTAAGTGAAATTCAAGCCGCATGGCAGGATACGAGTAACCCCATGATCCTGCGCAAGTTCATCGGAGATGGAGAAATGGGTTGGAAGATTGCCTGGTCGGATAGAATGATCTCGTTTTACACAAGTATTTGGTTTCTCGCTTTACTTTGGTATCCGATGCGCCGCAAAATCAAACCCATTTCATGGTGGGCGTTCGGACTGCTTCTGCTTCCGCTGGTAGCGGATGGCATTACGCATACGGTCAGCGACATGGCAGGTATCGGTTTGGGATTCCGTGATACAAATGAGTGGCTGAGAGTGCTGACAAATAACGCCTTCCCTGCGACCTTCTACATGGGCGATGCGCTTGGGTCGTTCAACTCGATCATGCGCTTCGTCACTGGACTTCTTGCCGGTCTGGGTATCGTCTGGCTCGCCTTCCCGTATATATCTCAATCACAAACCTATGCTCAACAACTGGATGCGTTAAGCTATGCCAAAGCCATCGAACAAATCAAAAACAAAAATCCGCATTCTTCTGGCGGATGATCATCATATCGTCCGTGCCGGGGTGAGGCAGCTGCTCGAAGGCGCAAACGATCTCCAGGTCATTGCCGAGGCGGGGGACGGGGAAGAGGCGCAGATACTTATCCAAAAGCACAAACCTGATGTCGCCGTGCTTGACATCCAGATGCCAAAAGCCAGCGGCATCGAGGTTACACGCTGGGTGCGTTCGCATTTTCCTGAAGTCGGCGTATTGATCCTTACCGCTTATGACGACGATCCGTATGTAATGGCTGTCTTGCAGGCGGGAGCCAATGGATACGTCCTCAAAACGGGGCAGGCGGATGAACTGATCCAGGCAGTGCGTGATGTGCATGAGGGCAAGTCCGCGCTTGACCCAGCTATTACTCGCAAATTAATGTCAAATATATTCAAGGGTTCTGAAAAGAAACTTATCGACCCACTGACCGATCGTGAATTGGATGTACTGCGCCTTGCTGCAAAAGGATACACAAACAAAGCCATCGGCATTCAACTCACCATTAGCGACCGCACGGTGCAGGGACACCTCGCGCACATCTTCGCCAAACTGCAAGCCAACAGCCGCACTGAGGCGGTCATGCGTGCAGTTTCGCTGGGGCTGATTTCTCAAAGCTCAGGGCAGATTGCTGAAGATCAATGAAACGCCCCCACCCCGGCTCACGCGGACTTACTCAACTATTCGCTGTTACAGTTCTGCCGCTCACGCTTTTACTTTTGGTGATCGCATTTGGGGGTGTCACCATGCACCAGCAGGATATGCGCGCGCTTGTCGGCGAGCGGGACGAACGCGCAGTGCAATCCTCCGCCGCCGCGCTTCAATCTGAATTGCATCACCGCATGGCGACAATCACCAGCATGACTGTGCTGGCTTCCAGAGATCTGGCATTTGATGAGATATTCGCCACCACAAGCGATCTTGCCAATGATTTTAATGGCGGGGTCGCTTTTCTCGATCCCGATGGAATTGTGCTTGCGCATACAGGCGATGGGATGTTTTGGGAATGGGTTTCTCAAAACCATTCTTTCGCTTCTTCTTCGGACCGTGAGCCTGTCTTCTCCGCCCCAATCCTTGATCCCAACTCCGGGCAGCTCTTTGTCATCGTTTCAGCCTATTCCGATTCCCGCAATGTAATCGTGGCAGGTGCGCTTTCCCCCGAAATACTCGCGGCTGAAACCCTTGCCACCACGTATCCAACCGATAGCCATGTGATCATCTACCTGCTGGACGAATCGCGCCGATTGTTGTACGTGAGCGGCGCGTTCGCACAGACAAGCCTGGAACCTGACCATCCAGGTGTGGCAGAGGCGTTGAAAGGAAATAGCGGCGTTCTTTATGTCAAAAAGGAAGATGCCGAACATGTTGTAGCGTACAGCCCCATTCAGGCCGCAGGCTGGGCATTGATTACAGAGGAGGAATGGGCGATGGTGATCAGCCCATCCTTGCAATTGACGCAGATGGCGCCGCTCGTGATCGTGCCCGCCTTTATCCTGGCGCTGATCGCGATCTGGTTCGGAGCAAAACAGATCGTCCAGCCGTTGCAAAAACTCGAGTCCAAAGCCGCCGCGCTGGCATGGGGAGATTTTGAGTCCATCAAGGAATCGGTGGGCGGAATTTCAGAAGTGCAGCATTTACAAATGGAATTGACTGAAATGTCGCGCAAGGTGCAATCTGCGCAGGACGGGTTGCACGACTACATTGGCGCGATCACTTCCGCGCAGGAAGAGGAGCGAACAAGGCTGGCGCGCGAACTGCATGATGATACGATCCAGGCGGTCATTGCGCTCAAACAGCGCGTGCAACTGGCGCAAAAATCGGTCAAAGACCAGGGCGGGAAACAATCCCTCAAAGAGTTGGAAACGCTTGCCGAACAAACCATCGAGAACCTCCGCCGTCTCACCCGCGCGCTGAGACCGATCTATCTGGAGGATTTGGGTCTGGTTACCGCGCTTGAAATGCTGGCGCGCGAAACAAGCGAGAATAATCATCTGGCTGTGAATTTCAAAAAAACAGGGCAGGAACGCCGTCTCTCCCGCGAAGTGGAATTATCACTCTACCGTATCGCGCAGGAGGCGCTTAATAATGTTGTTAAACATTCCGAAGCCAGCCATGCCGATTTGGAGATCGCTTTTGAATCTGATGAAACCATCGTTGAAATCATGGATGACGGGAGCGGCTTCCTTGTGCCGAACAGCCCGACAGAATTCGCTCCCAACGGACATTTCGGTTTACTGGGTGTCCATGAACGCGCCGATTTGATCGGTGCGCGGCTCGAGATTGAATCCGCTTTGGGAAAGGGAACCAGGCTGACGGTCCGACTGTGAAGCGATAAATGTCATAAGCCATTTTGCCTATATCTTCATGCGCCGCCATGCGCTTATCGCGGGCGGTTAATCGTCATATAATTCAGTTGAAAGGAGTAATCATGTCAACCACATCCAAGGACCCTGTTTGCGGCATGGACGTTGTGCCTGAAACTGCTGCCGGGAAATCCGAGTACAACGGGCAGACCTACTACTTCTGCTCACTCGGCTGCAAAAAGGCGTTCGATGAGAACCCTGAAAAGTATCTTGGCAAAGAGGCTGAGCATCCAAACTAGATTTTCCAAACGGCTTGTTCGATGGTTCGAATAAGCCGTTGTCTTTTCCCGGAGCAACCTTCACTCACTCTTTGTCGAGCCTTTACGGATTCTTTACACACGACGGATATGCTTAATTCATTGAGAAAGGAGAAAAATTAATATGAAAAAAATCAACTGGTTGGTTGCTGTCATCGTTGGACTCCTCGCCATCTTCATCCTATTTGGTACGGGAATGTTTGGCGGCTGGGGCTATCGCGGCTATGGAATGATGGGTCCCGGTATGATGGGTTGGGGATACTCTCCCCTCGGCTGGATCGGCATGGCTTTTATGTGGGTCATTCCCGTCGGGTTCATTGTGTTGACGGTGTTGGGCATTACCTGGCTGGTACAGAATGTCGGAAATTCCAGGATGCCATTATCTCAAAGCCCCTGCCCTGCTTGTGGAAAAAGCGCGCAAGCAGACTGGCAGAATTGTCCATATTGCGGCGCTGCACTGAAATAAAAAAATCATAGCGCGGCAAGCCGCAGCCAAAGTAAGTCGGATTGGCAATCCGACCTACGCGCAAAATCTTCGCGGTAGGCGTAGTTTTTACAGAGCAATAC
>JAGUZU010000054.1 GCA_020060625.1 Anaerolineales bacterium
AGCGCACAGAGAGCACGGAGATTTTTTAAAGGTTTTTCTCTGTGGATTCCGTGATCTCTGTGGTAAAAAAAGGGAACCCCACCAAATACCAAAGAGCCTTTTTAGAAAGATTTTTCCGTGAGAATCCGTGAAACTTGTGCCGAGCCTGTCGAAGTATCAGCGTGATCCGTGTACCAAAAAGCGCTTAAGAAACGCTCTCTTAGCGGTTCAAATATACGGTAGAGAAAAAATATTTCGAATATGAAAACCCACAGAGGTGAATTTGCTTTCGATACTTTTTGGTCTTGCATCCGCGCTCAGTTGGGGCGCGGGTGATTTTACGGGCGGGCTTGCGGCGCGCAAGGTGGGCGCGTATCGCTCCGTGTTTTACGCGGAAGTGATCGGCGTGATCTTTCTTTTTATCGTGGTCGGCTTTGTGGACGATCCGCTGCCGAACACGCGCTCGCGAATCTTCGCCATATTGGCAGGCATGCTTGGCTCGGTTGGGTTGATGCTTTTGTATCATGCCATGTCCATCGGGATGATGAGCATCGCCGCGCCCGTTTCTGCTTTGCTGGCGGCGGCGCTTCCGGTGGGGGTCGGCATCTTCACCGAAGGCTTCCCCGGCTTTTTTACATTTCTCGGATTCGCCTTCGCCCTGATCGCCGTGTGGATGATCTCCCAGGGCGAAGGCGGCGTGACGGACGTCCTCTCGCATCTCTCCGACTTGAAACTGCCTCTCCTTGCAGGCATTGGATTCGGCTTTTACTTTGTCCTCATGCACGAAGCCACAAAGGACGGTGGCGCGGTCTGGCACATGGTCTTTTCGCGCGCGGGCGGCATGGCGCTTATCGTCGCATATTTGCTGGTCACGCGTTCATCATGGAAAATTGACCTCTCCGCCATGCCCATCATCTCGCTCAACGGACTTCTCGACCTGGGCGGCAACTTCTTCTTCATTCTTGCCGGGCAAGCCGGGCGGCTGGACGTGGCATCCGTGCTGAGCGCCCTCTTCCCCGGCGCAACGGTTTTGCTTGCATGGGTTTTCCTTAAAGAACGCCTCAACCGCAATCAGTGGATCGGCGTGGTGTGCGCATTGATTGCGATCATTTTGATGACGATATAAAGGAGACTGACCCATGGCTTCCACCTACGAACACAATTACGAATTACAGCAAAAAGGCGTGTTCACCGCCGCCGACCTCGAAGACAACAAACAGGGACGCTATTCGTCCGCCCAGTTGCAGCGTTTCAAAAATGAACGCGATTTCATGCAATACAACGCGGCGAAATACGAGAATAAAAGCCCATTGATTTCCATGATCTTCGGCATCGGGCTGATTGGGTTTGCCGTGATTTTGTATTTCGTGGGCGTCTTTGACATTCTCCAATCCATTCTTGGCGGATTGTTCCTCCCTGTAATGGCGGGAGTGGGGATTCTTGCAGTCTTGTTCATCTTTGTCGTTATTCCGCGTCAGTATCAATCTTCCGTCGAAATGGCAAAGGGGATGGGCGCGCCACTCCCCGAAAGCCCGCTGGGAGAAATTCAAACCATCGAAACGCGGGCGGAGAAGTTCAAGTCTCAGGGTGGAATCAACCGTCGCGGGCATCAATCTCCGAAGATTTCCCACATCCTGAAAATGGACAGTATCGAGTTCAGGCTCACGGAATCCTTCTTTGAAGTCATCCAGCCCAAGCGTTTGTACCGCGTCTATTGCGTAAAGGACCAGGGCGTGTGGACGCTGCTCAGCATGGAAACGCTCGAGTAAAACAAGTCTATAGACTTGTTTTACGAGAATCTGTGGTAAACTCACGTCCGCTCTCGATGGAGAGCGAATTTTCTGGGAAATTGTTTTGGTCACTCTGAACGAATGCCCGATGAAATCAGTCGGGCTTTTTTGTTGGGCGGGTCCAGCCTGCGAAGGCAGACCTTGTTGACAGGAAGAAAGTAAATCGGAGTTATCGAAACATCCCGTATTAACATGTCATTGCGAGCCGCGCCTCGCGCCGTGAAGCGATCCCCTGGAATGAGGAGATTGCTTCAGTCGCTTCGCTCCTTCGCAACGCCATAAAAGGATAAGATGACAACCGATTTTTCTTCCCTCAACCTGCGTGACGAGATCATGCAGGCGATCACTGAACTCGGCTATGCCGAGCCGACCCCCATTCAATCCGGCATGATCCCTCTCATGCTCACCGGCGTGGACGTGGTCGGTCAAGCCCAAACTGGCACAGGCAAAACCGCCGCCTTCGCCCTTCCCATTCTCCATAACCTTCAAAAGCAAAAGAATCCGCAGGCATTGGTGCTTGCGCCCACGCGCGAACTTGCGTTGCAAGTCGCCGATTCGATGATCGAATACGGCAGGCATCTCAACGCGCGCGTGCTGGCGGTCTATGGCGGTCAGCCTTACGGACCGCAGATCAACAGCCTCAAACGCGGCGTGGACGTCGTCGTTGGCACGCCGGGGCGTTTGAACGACCTGCTCGAGCGCGGCGTCCTCGTTCTCAGCGACGTCAAAACCGTCGTCCTCGACGAAGCGGATGAAATGCTCAACATGGGCTTCATCGAAGACGTGGAAAAAATATTGGGATTGACTCCCCCGGAACGACAAACGGCTTTGTTCAGCGCGACCATGCCCCCGCGCATCCGCACCCTGGCAAACCGCTTCATGCGGGACCCGCAATCTGTTACCGTCAAACGAAGCGCTCTCAACGCTGCGGCAATCGAGCAAAGGTATTACTTCGTCCCTGAAAGCCACAAGACCAACGCGCTGACTCGTCTCTTTGAAATTGAACCCATCCACAGCGCGTTGATCTTTGCCCGCACCCGCGCCGAGACCAGCACGCTGGCAAACGAACTCGTCGTTCGCGGCATCCCCGCCGAAGCCATTCACGGCGACCTCGACCAGAACGCCCGCGAGCGCGTGCTGGGACGTTTCCGCGCCAATCAATTGAAGGTGCTGGTCGCCACGGACGTTGCCGCGCGCGGCTTGGACATCGACGATATTTCACACGTCTTCAATTATCACCTGCCCGACGACGCCGAGGTGTACATCCACCGCATTGGGCGCACGGGGCGCGCAGGCAAGACCGGCATTGCCATCACATTGCTCTCGCCCAAGGAAAAACGCCGCCTGCGCGAAGTGGAAGCGTTGACAAAACAACCCGTCGCCAAAATGGAACTGCCCACCGCCGAAGACATCGTCCGCCACCGCGAGACGCAATTGGTGGAAAAACTCAAAGTCTGGCTTGGGCGCGGGCGCTACAAACGAGAGCTGGAAATGGTGCAGGAATTAATTGACAGCGGACATGATGTGATGAACATCGCCGCCGCCGCGATCAAGATCGCCCGCGCCGACGAAAAGCAGCGTCCCATTGCTGAAATTGCGGAAGTCAAATTCGAGAAACGCGAACGCGAGTTTTCGCGCGGCGCGAAGCGGGAGTCGTTTGGACGTAAGGAAAACTTTGGGCGTGGAAACAGGCAGCGGGTGAAAGGAGGCGCGTCTCATGAGGCGGGGATGGTGCGCGTCAAGATCAATAAAGGCAGGGCGCACAACATCCGCCCGAACGACATTGTCGGGCAGATCGCCTTCCATGCCAGGATCGCAGGCTCCACCATCGGCAAAATCCGCATCGAGGAAAAGGTCTCGTTCGTGGATATTCCCGAAGAGGCCATGGAACAGGTCATCAAGCACAGCGGCAACTACCGGCTTGGCAGGGAAAAGTTCAGCGTGGTGAAAGCATAAAGCAAAGCCCCCGGATATTCGGGGGCTGATTTTATTACCGGACTTTTTCCTTCGCCGCTTTTTCAAGGAGAAGAAAACCGTTCTCGATCAACCGCTTCAATTCCTGACTTGGAACTTGCTCGCCCCTCTCGATCTTTTCCAACGCCCGCAGCATTGCCCCGCGGACTCCGCTGGCGCGATGCGCTGCAACAGAATCAGCGGAGATTCGCTCAAGACGGGCAAGCAGGAATCGGAGGGTGCGAAGCGAATCATCATCCATGGCTTCATTGTACTGTGAATTATTTTGCTATAAAATCATCTCATGCCCAAAAACAACCGCACTGTCTGGTCTTCCGAAGACGGAGATCAGCGCAAGAAAAATTCCCTCACCCCTAGCCCCTCTCCCAAGGGGAGAGGGGGATCGCTGCCGCCGCAGCAGCAGACCGCCTACCTGCACCGCGAGTCGGGTGGGCGCGGCGGGAAGGTGGTTTCCATCGTCAAGAACCTCGCCCTCACCGAAGATGATTTGAAAACGCTCGCCAAAAAACTCAAGCAGGAATGTGGAACCGGGGGAACTGTGAAAGATGGTGTAATCGAAATTCAGGGCGAACACCGTCAGCGCATGGCTGAGGTGTTGACGAAGCTGGGGTATAAGGTCAAGATAGCGGGCGGTTAGAATCAAAAAGTGGACGGGTCATCAACCCGTCCACTTTTTACTTTCCACTTACCAAATTACCAATTTACCAACCACTTACCCGTGCCTGCTCATGAATTTTTCCATGCGATGCAGGGCTTCCTCGATCTGCTCGTATGCGGTTGCATAACATGCGCGGACGAATCCGTCGCCGCCCGGTCCGAAGGCGTTGCCCGGCACCACGGCGACCTGCTCTTCGCGCAGGAGTTTCTCGGCGAAGGTCTCGTCATCCATGCCGGAGGCTTGGATGTTGGGAAAGGCATAGAAGGCGCCCTTCGGCTCAAAGGTCGAAAGACCGAGGCGGTTGAGTCCGGCGACCAGTAACCTGCGGCGGCGGTCATATTCCGTCACCATTTCCTGCACGTAGGGTTCGCCCGTCTTCAAAGCCTCGATGGCGGCATCCTGCGCGGTGGTCGGCGCGGACATGATGGTGTATTGGTGGATGCGCACCATGCCCTGGATGATGTCCGTCGGTCCGCAGGCGTAGCCGATGCGCCAGCCCGTCATGGCGTAATCCTTCGAGAAACCACCCAACAAAACCGTGCGCCGCTTCAGGCTTTCATCCAACGCGGGGAAGCAGACATGCTCGAAGTCATAGACGAGGCGGTCATAGATCTCATCCGACACGACGAGCAGATTGTGTTCTTCCGCAATTTTGCCGATCTCCAGCATCACCTCACGCGGGGCAACCGCGCCGGTTGGATTGGATGGATAACCGATAAAGATGACCTTGGTGCGGGGCGTGATGGCTTTGCGGATGTCATCGGGGTCAATGGTGAAATTGTTTTCGAGCCGGGCGGGGATTTCCACCGGCACGCCGCCTGCCAGAATCACCTCGGCTTGATAGGAAACAAAGCATGGCGTGGGGATGATGACCTCATCGCCGGGCTCGAGGATGGCGGTGAAAGTGAGATACAACGCTTCCGAAACGCCGACGGTTGCAACGATCTCGCTGGCGGGATCATACGACACGCCGTATAACTTTTTCAAATTATCCGCAATGCCCTGGCGCAATTCGATCCTGCCGTGGTTGGATGTGTAATGCGTCTCGCCGTTTTGCAGCGAGCGAATGCCCGCATCGAGGATGGGCTTGGGCGTGGTGAAATCGGGCTCGCCGATTCCGAGAGAGATCACATCCTTCATTGTGGCGGCGATGTCGAAGAATTTACGGATGCCGCTGGGCTTCAGCCCAGCGACACGCTTTGAAAGTCTTTGCACTTCACTGATTTCCTGCATCGAGCCTCCTGTTGTTTCTGTCATTGCGAGCGCGGAGCGCGAAGCAATCTCTCGGGGAGGTTGCTTCGCGGCGCTCGCAACGACATCATAAAGGTTGTACGTGCCAATCGTCCGAGATTTCCATATACGTCAATTCAAATGCCGAGCCGTCGGTGGTCTTCACGCAGAAGCCCTTTTCGCCGGGTCCGCGCCAGCGCGAGAAAATTTCCGCAATTTCATAACGGTGTCCCTCCCAAATCAAAGACAGGGGACGATCCGCATATTCCGTGTCCGAACGGCATTCCACAGCGTCCATGGTCATGGATGGATCACCTCGCTGTTATCGCCAATGTTCAGAGAAGAAGCTTCGCTCGGATTGACCTGACCTTCCACGCGGCAGTTCCGTCCGATCAATGAACGTTTGAGCGCCGCGCGCGTGATCTGCGTGCCTTCCTCGATGATACTGTCCTGGATCACGGCAGAATGGATTTTGCAATTCGCGCCGATGGATACATACGGTCCGATGACGGCGGCTTCCACTTGGGCGGTCGGGTGAATGAAGACAGGCGCCTCGATCTTGACCGTGGTCCTGTTTCCTGCTTCGGAGGAGTTATCCGCTCCCCGGTCCAGCAGGATGCGGTTCGTATCCAGTGTCGCTTCGATGGTGCCCGTGTCCAGCCAGGTGCTGATCTTCTTCGTACGAATCTTCGCCCCGCCTTCGATCATGATGGAGATGGCGTCGGTCAGGAAGTATTCGTTCTTGAGCATCACGCCGCGCTGCATCTGGTCGTCAATGGCGGCGAGCAGGCGTTCGGCGCTTTTGAAGTAATAACACCCAACCACCACGAGGTTGTTGTCCATGCTTTGCGGCTTTTCTATGAAGCGCTTCACGAAGCCGTCTGTGCCTTCTTCCGCCACGCCGAAACGGCGTGGGTCTTCCACTGGCATGATCCACGCCACGCCGTCGGCTTCCTCTTTATCGAGGAAGGAGAAATCGGTTTCCATTAAGGTGTCTGAAAAGCACATGATCATCGGACCATGCAGGTATTCGCGCGCCAGCGAAAGCGCGTGAGATTGTCCCTTCATTTCGTGTTGAACCACGTAATGCGCCTTCATATTGGGATAGTTCGCTTTAATGAAGGGTGGGATTTGCGCTTCGCCGAGAAAGGGACCGACGATGAAAATATATTCCGAGTTCTCCGGCTCAGGCAGGGACTTGAACATGTCGAGCAGGTGTTCAAGCGAGGTCTTGCCCGCCACGTTTACGAGCGGCTTGGGCTTGCTCCAGGTATGTGGTCTCATGCGGGTTCCCCAGCCCGCCATGGGGATGACAATCTTCAAGGTTTCGGTCATGTATTTGAATATCCGTTTTGAGGTTGTATTGTGTTGTCTTCCCGTATTATACCGTCTGCAAATTCCCCCGAAGCGGCGGTTTTCGAAATTGTTACCATTCTCCAAAATTGGAGGACAAAGTTCCCGACCTGTATTTTTCCAGCAAGTTACGGTGGGATATGTAGGTTTCTTTGGGAAGCGCGTTTAATGAGAATGAACGCACTTCGGCGATCTCTCCATCGGATTTTCCGGTTATCGTGAAGTCCCCGCATAGAAAGACAGCCGTGTGGTCGGTTTTCCACTGGACGAAATTTGTGTAGACGCCCAACAGGGTGACATCGTTCAACTCCCCGCCGGTCTCTTCGCGGGCTTCTCGCCGCGCGGCTTCCTCGAGCGTTTCGCCGCGGTCCAATCCGCCGCCGGGGAGGAACCAGCCGGGAAGGTAGGTATGGCGAACGAGCCAGACCTTGTCCTCTTGGATCATCACCACCCGCACTCCCATGCGCACAGGTCGGAAGAGAAAGCAGTAGATTTTGAAGGCAAGGTAGAGCAGGCGGATGCGCATTTATGAATGACCCAAAACCGGGTGCGGCTGATAGGATTCCTCGAGCCGTTTAATTTCCTGGTCAGATAGTTTGATATCCAAAGCGGAAATTGCCTCGTCCAAGTGCGCCTCTTTACTGGACCCGATAATTGGCGCCGCGATATGGGGCTTGTTCAACACCCATGCCAGCGCAATCTGTGAAGCGCTGACGCCGCGCTCTTTTGCGATCTCCTGCGCGCGTTCCGCCACTTTGAAATCCTCTTCGCGGAAGTACAACTCGTCCGCGAACGGGTCGCTTTTTGCGCGGGTGGTTTCGCCGCCTCCGCCGCGTTTGCGGTCCCCCGCGAAGAATCCGCGCGCCATGGGGCTCCAGGGAATTAAGCCGATACCCTGATCCACACACAGCGGGATCATCTCCCGTTCCTCTTCGCGGTAGACGAGGTTGTAGTGATTCTGCATCGAAATAAATTTCGACCAGCCGTTCATTTCCGAGACGTGCAATGCCTTCATGAACTGCCACGTAAACATGGACGATGCGCCGATGTAACGCGCCTTCCCCGCGCGGACAACGTCATTCAACGCTTCCATGGTCTCTTCGATGGGAGCGGCGTAGTCCCAGCGGTGGATCTGGTACAAGTCCACGTAATCCATTTGCAGGCGTTTGAGGGAGTTGTCAATCGAGTCCATGATGTGCTTGCGGGAGAGCCCCTGGTCATTTGGGTCATCGCTCATTTTGCCGCGAACTTTGGTGGCAACGACAATATTTTCGCGCTTCACATCCTTAAGAAGATTGCCTGTAATGCGCTCACTTTCCCCTGTTGAATAAACATCTGCTGTGTCGAAGAAATTAATCCCCGCATCTAACGCGCGTTTGACGAGTGGTTTGGCTTGTTTTTCATCCAATACCCACTCACGCCATTTCTTCGAGCCGTAGGTCATCATGCCGAGGCACAGGCGTGAGACTTTCATTCCAGTCTTGCCGAGGTTTACGTATTGCATCAGAATCTCCTTTACTCCTTGCGCCGACCGCGGAGATTTTGTAGGACAAATCTATAGATTTGTCCTACATTGTCATGCCGCATCACGGGTTACGTTTTTGAAGAAAGCGATACACACCGCCCGCGCCCAATCCCAGCGGGAGCAGGAGGAAGACGAAGACGGTCAGGAATTGTTCGCCGAGGATATCCCGCCGCGCTTCTTCGAACGAACGACCATCCAGGCACATGCCAGTTCCCGGCGGGCGGCAGCGATCCACGAAATCGAAGGCGGGCAGGCTGAGCAGATTCCGCGCCGCCGCTGCAAAGAGGAACGCCGAAAATATCAACAGCAAAAGCCCCAGCGCGGGTCGTCTGCGCCGCAGGCGCATCGCCGCAGCGAGGGATGGGATCAACAGCAAAAGGCACAAGCCGAAAACCGTTTCTTTCACGAGCGCGGTGATGCCTTCCATCTTGCCCTGTCCACTGATCACTGATCACTGATCACTGAAAGATTCGCCAAACTTGCGGCGAGACGTTTGATGCCGACTGACTCAAAGACCACTTCAATGATCTCGTCGCCGTCTTGCATGTGTGAGTTAAGCACGATGCCGTCGCCCCATGTGGGGTGCTGGACGCGAGTCCCGGCTTTGTATAAGGCTTGCCCCTCACCTCCAACCCCTCTCCCAGCGGGAGAGGGGCGAAGGGGTGAGGGAGAAGGAAGCGACCACTTTATATCGGAGGGAGCGCCGCGCATGGAGCGTCCTGTGCGGGTGCGCCCGACCAATAGATCCGATGGAACGTCATCCATGAAGCGCGAGGGGAAGGTTTCTTCTGCCATGCCGCGCCCGCCGCGTTGAATGGCGCGCAGGAGATAGAGACGGTCTTTGGCGCGCGTGATGCCCACATAAAAGAGGCGGCGCTCTTCTTCCATTTGCTCGGGCTCGTCGAAGGAGCGGCTGTGCGGAATGATGCCATCATCGAGACCGACGATGAAGACCGCGCCGTATTCAAGTCCCTTGGCGGCGTGGAGCGTGAGCAGGGTGGGGGCGTTGGCATCAGTGATTGTGTCCTGGTCGGCGATGAGCGCGACGTTTTCGAGAAACTCATCGAGCGTGCGCGTGTCGTACTCAAGCGCGAGACGTTTGAGTTCCTGCACGTTCTCCCAGCGGTCGAGGCTTTCTTCGGTGTCATCTTCGACGATGTGTTCTTTGTAGTTGATGTCGCGCACGATGCGGTCGAAGAGTTCGGAGACGGTGGCGTTTTTTGTGAGCGCGTGCCAGTTGGCGAACATGCCGCCAAAATCGGCAAGCGGAACGGCGGCGCGACCCGTGAAGGATTTGTAAAATGGTGATTCCGCGCCGCGTGCAAGATCGAGCAGGATCGCGCCCGCGGTGGTGTTGTTCTGCCGCACAACCATGTGCAGGGTGGTGAGCGTCTTTGCGCCGATTCCGCGCGGCGGGACGTTGATGATGCGTCCCAGCGCAGCTTCGTCGGCGGGGTTGTGGGCGAGGCGCAGGAAGGCGATCATGTCCTTGACTTCGCGGCGTCCATAAAAGCGCTGCGCGCCGACGAGTTTGTAGGGAAGGCGTGCCTGCAAAAAGGCTTCTTCGAGCAGGCGGGACATGGCGTTGGTGCGATACATCACCGCGCAGTCTTTCGGCTCGAACCCGCCCGAAGCGACGAGTTGCGCGATGGTGTCCACGACGAAGGAGGCTTCGCCGAAATCGTCACGCGCTTCGTAGAAGAAAATCTTTTCGCCCGCGCCGCGGTCACTGAACAGGCGTTTCTTGCGGCGGTTGCTGGCGCGGTCAATGACGCCCATTGCCACGTCGAGGATGTTTTGATGCGAGCGGTAATTCTGTTCGAGCAAAATGGTCTGCGAGTCGGGGAAATCTTGTTCAAAGCGGCGGATGTTGCGATAGTCCGCGCCGCGCCAGGCGTAGATGGAGTTATGGACAACTACGCCATTTGCAATGTAGTTATGCAGGTTTTCTACTTCGAAATCATAAACGGTTCCATTGTATGGTTCATGGGTTACTTCAATGATTTCATCTTCCACAATCTGTCCATTTTTTTCGATGGCAACGATCATGGATGGATGCAAATGACTGGCAGGCATGAGGCTGAATTTATTGGCAAGCGGGGAGTCGCCTTTGTCTACAAGGAATGCACCCGTGACGATTTCGGCGTCGTTGGCAGCTTCGCTCAGTTTTTGCGCCATATCTTGAATATCGTCATATTGCAAACGGTTAATACCCACTTGCCAATTGATGCGGCTGCGAATACGCGGGTTATAACCTTGTGCTTTCAGTTGTTTGCCAAGTTTTTCGTCGCTGCTCCATAAATCCACACGGTGAGCGTGCCAAGGGGACTCTTCTGTAATTCGACCATCGCCAAAATAGCGCAGATTGACAATGTTTCTATATGTCCCTTGCGGAATATAGTGCGGGTACTTGAAATCCATGCAGAGATCGGCCAGCAATTGGTTGGCATTTTCATCGGTGTCAATTTCAGTGAACAGACGGTCAATATACTCCTGTGACATCCGCATTCGTCGTCCGCGTACATGGAACACAGTAGTAGGAATGCCATAAGCTGTTGAGTAGTAGGCTTCCCAGTAATGGGCTTCGTTACGGTCCACGCAGACTTTCAAAATCCACATCTTGTGCGCATTTTCCTGATTGCTGCGGACTTGCAAACCCACCTTCAATGCAGTGCCATCACTGCGGGCATGGGATGCGATGCCAATGCGATAGCCCTTGTCTTTTCGGTACATCAGGTAGACATAATGAAAGCCAGGTTTCATGCCAAGCCTTGAAAACATAATGTGATTTGGCGTTGCGCGGATGATATGCCCATTTTTTGTTTTGATACGGACAAGATTGCCCTTGAACATTCGTTTGCCCGCATGAGCTACTTTGGATGTCATTACAGAGCCGCGTCCACTGGCGGCGGTAACATCATCGCCGCGTTTTACATCCTCGATTTTCTTTTGCCCGTGCGGGGTTTGAATTTTCACTCCAGCAGGGAAGCATTGATCAGGGTCGCCCACACAGAAAATATTTTTGTGATGCGAAGCCAGGTGCTTCACCAACGCATACTGCGCGAGGTTCGTATCTTGAAATTCATCCACCAGTACGTGACGAAAACGCTGGGCGTATTTATCGCGGACGGCAGGGTTGTCTTCCAGCAGGCGCGCGGTGTACACGAGGATGTCGTCAAAATCCACGGCGTTGCTGGCGATGAGACGCTTTTGATATTCGGTGTACACGCGCTTTACGACTTCGTCGCGGTAGGTGTTGATCGGGAAGTCATCCGGCAGAATCAACTCATTCTTGGCGCGTGAGATCGAAGCATGGACACTTTGGGCGCGATACAACTTCTCATTCAAATTCATCTCGCGGATGATGGCTTTCGTCAGGCTTTGCTGGTCGTCCGAATCGAAGATGACGAAATTTGGTTCAATCGGCAGGTGTTCGGCTTCGCGGCGCAAAATCCGCGCGCAGATGGAGTGGAAGGTGCCAAGCATGATTCCATCCGTCGCCTGTTCGTTGAGCATGGCTTTGACGCGCGCATCCATTTCCTTTGCAGCTTTGTTGGTGAAGGTGACGGCGAGAATCTGCCACGGGCGGACGCCTTCGTTGGCGATGAGGTAGGCGATGCGCTGGGTCAGCACCCGCGTCTTTCCGGACCCCGGTCCTGCCAGGACCAAAACGGGTCCATCCGCCGCTGTGACCGCGCTGCGCTGCTGTGGGTTGAGTTTGTTGATGAAATCTAAATTCATGGTG
>JAGUZU010000112.1 GCA_020060625.1 Anaerolineales bacterium
GATCACGGAATCCACAGAGAAAAACCTTTAAAAAATCTCCGTGCTCTCTGTGCGCTCTGTGGTAAATAGGGTATTACCCCACTTAATCCTGAAGAGCCACTTTAACTCAAGTTGCCACTTTAGATTGGAAACCCCTCCCTCACCCCAATTTGGACGGGTTCTAATCCGGACGACTTTCCCCTCTCCCGTTGGGAGAGGGCAGGGTGAGGGCTGCCGGCAGAAAATCATCTCAATTTGTTGGAAGGCAGCAACTTGGGTTACTTTAATATGAGGCTTCATGTCCAGGAATCGAAATACCCCCATTGATCCGGTTGTCATCGTAACGCTCGGCATTGTGCTGGTCGCCATTGCAGTTGGAATGCTGGCGATCCAATCCGACTCAAATACCATTACTATTGCTGCAAATTCGGGAATCCTTGCCCAACTTTCAATCGCCTTCGTCACCGGTATTACCACAGGCGGGCTGAGTTGTCTTGCCGTGCAGGGCGGCTTGCTCGCCAGTTCGCTGGCGCGCCAGATCGAGCAGGATTATGTTGCGGCGGCTTCACAAAATAAAAAAACAAAACAAAAAGCGGCGTCAAAAGAAATCCGGCGCGCGAACAGCGCGTTTCCCATTTTTCTTTTTCTCGTTTCAAAACTGACCGCCTACACCCTGCTTGGCGCTTTGCTTGGCTGGCTTGGCTCATATCTCACGCTCAGCCCCATCTCGCGCGCGGTGTTGATGATCGCCATCGGTGTTTTCATGATCGGCAACGCGCTGCGCATGTTCAATGTTCACCCGATCTTCCGCTATTTTTCCATCGAGCCGCCGAAGTTCGTCACGCGCTACATCCGCCGCACCGCCAAAGGCACAGACACTGCAACCCCCGTCTTCCTCGGCTTTCTCACGGTCTTCATTCCCTGCGGCGTGACGCAAGCCATGATGGCGACTGCGCTCGGCACGGGCAGCATCGCAATGGGCGCGGCGCTGATGTTCGCGTTCACGCTTGGCACAAGCCCGGTCTTTTTCATCGTCGCCTATCTGACGACCGAACTCGGCGCGCGGCTTGAAAAATTCTTCATGCGATTTGTCGCCGCCGCCGTTTTAATTCTGGGATTTGTGACTCTCGACAGCGGACTCAACCTGATGGGATCCCCATTCTCGCTTCAAAACCTGACCCGAACCTGGTTCCCCGCCCCGGCGGAATCCAACGCTGCGGGCGATTCCGCGCAACCCATCTCCGCAAACGACCTTTTCCTCGACGTCCAAAACAGTGGATATTTTCCCACCGTTCTCAAAGCCCCCGCAGGCAAAGACCTGACGCTCAACCTCGTCACAAATCAAACCTATTCCTGCGCGCGAGACTTTGTCATCCCTGCCTTGAACTATTATGAACTGCTTCCCGATACCGGCACGGTGCGGGTGAACATCCCCGCCCAAAAAGCAGGCTCCACGCTCTTCTTCACCTGCTCGATGGGTATGTACACGGGGCGGATTGTGTTCGAATAAAACTTTTCTTTCTTCTTTCCTGACGGTGAAAGAAGAAAGAGGAAGGAAACCAACCATGATCAAAAAGACATTCATAATCCCCGATATGACCTGCTCCAACTGCGCCATGAAACTTGAATCGCTCGAAGACACGCTCGAAGGCGTGAAGGAGATCAGCGCCAGTTATCACAAACTGGAAATGCTCATCGAATACGATGAAACGAAATTGACCGAGGAACAGATCGTCGCGGCGGTAAAGAAAAAAGGATACACTGCGATTGCGGCATAACATCATGGCGGCTGAATACGCCGCCTTTTCGTTTGGTATACTCGCTTCATGCCAAAATATTACACGCCAAAGGAAGCCAACGAAATGCTGACCATCGTCCGCCCGAAGGTGGAGGAGATGATGGAGATCGGGGAACACATCCGCGAGCGCCAGCCGGAGTTGTGGGAATTGGTAAAAAAATCTGCGGGCAATGGCGGGAACCTGGAATTGAGCAAACTGCTCAAGGAGTTTGACAGGCTCGATGCGCTTCTTCATCAGGTGCAGGATTTGGGTGTCGAAGTCAAAGACCTGACAATCGGTCTGGTGGATTTCGTCGCGCTGCGCGATGGCAGGGAAGTGTATCTGTGTTGGAAAAGCGGAGAGGGGAATATCCAGTTCTGGCACGAGAAGGATGCGGGGTTTGCGGGTCGCCAGCCGATAGACTGGGAATGAGTTGCCATATCCCCTGATTTGTTCTATACTAGCGCCCATCCTAAAAATCCAGCCGAGGGCAGATGAGCGTATCCACAATTGGACGGTATGAGGTCGAATCCGAATTGACACAGGGAGGCATGGGGGTGATTTTTTTGGCGCGCGATCCATATATTCAACGCCAGGTGGTGATAAAAGTGTTGATGTACAGCCGAATGCTGGATGAGGTATATCGCGAGTTTTTCCAACGCGAGGCGGAGTTGATCGCCGCCCTGGAACATCCCGCCATTGTGCCGGTTTACGATTTTGGCTGGCATGGACAGCAGCCATACATCGTGATGCGTTACATGTCCGAAGGCAGTTTGGATGACCGCCTGAAGCAAGGGGAACTCAAGCTTACCGAAGCGGCGCACATTCTCAAGCGCGTATCCGAGGCGCTCGATGCGGCTCATGCGCGGAATATCATCCACCGCGACGTCAAACCTTCCAACATCCTGTTCGATTCAACCGGCGAAGCCTTCCTTTCCGATTTCGGAATCGCAAAATCGAAGACCATCGTGGACGATGACGGGGAATGGCTGGTGGGGACGCCCGCCTACATGAGCCCAGAACAGGTGAAGGGCGAAAACGTGGACGCGCGTTCGGATGTGTACGCATTGGGCGTGGTCTTGTACCGTCTGTTGGCGGGGCAACTTCCGTTTTCGAGCGATTCGACCACTGCGCTTATCAATGCGCACGTGGATATGCCCGTCCCGGATGTGCGGCTGGTGAAAGCCAACATCCCCGCCGTGTGGCAGGAAGTGGTGGCTAAAGCGATGGCAAAAGACCCGAACGACCGTTACGCCACCGCAGGCGATTTCGCCCGCGACGTAAACGAAGTGGTCAATGGCAAATGGTTCTTAAGGAAATTGTAAGAGCGGCGGGCATATCCTCATCAATGACCTTGTCCTTGATACGATGAGGTCATTTTTTTGTTAAGATGCGCGCAATATCAACCAAAGGAGATATATGAACAAAGGTATTCTGAACGGAATTGCCGCGTATGCGATGTGGGGATTTTTCCCCATTTACTGGAAACTGCTTCATCAAGTCCCCGCCCTGCAATTGCTTGGACACCGCATCGGCTGGTCGTTTGGCTTGTTGACGATCTACATTTTACTTTCCCGCCAGTGGAACGATTTTCGCGCGCAGGCGTTTCGCCGCAAGACCATCGGCATTTACGCGATTGCGGGCGTGCTGCTTTCGGTCAACTGGCTGATCTATGTCTGGGGCGTGAACGCAGGCTTCATCGTCGAAACAAGCCTGGGATATTTCATCAATCCGCTGCTCAGCGTGCTGTTCGGCGTGATCTTCCTGCGCGAGAGGCTGCGCCCTGTGCAATGGCTTCCGATTGCGATTGCCGCCGTCGGCGTGATCTACCTCACGGTCACCTATGGACGCCTGCCCTGGATCGCGCTCTCGCTGGCGGTCAGTTTCGGCTTGTATGGGCTGGTCAAAAAACTTTCGCCTCTTGGCTCGGTTTACGGCTTGACTCTCGAAACAGGCATTGTCTTTCCTGCTGCCTTGGTCTATCTTGCCGTTGTCCAGGTTAATGACGCGGGCGCATTTCTGCATGACGGCTTGACCGTGGACCTCCTGCTCATCGGCGCGGGCGTGGTTACGACCATTCCACTGCTCATGTTCGCCTCCGCCGCAAAGCAAATCCCGCTGACCATCGTGGGCATCCTTCAATACATCGCGCCGACCATTCAGTTTCTCATTGGCGTGTTCATCTACAAGGAAACCTTCGACACCACGCGCCTGATCGGTTTCAGCCTCGTCTGGCTGGCGCTGGTCATTTTCTGGGTGGAGAATCTCATGGCGAACCGCCTCCCGGTGGAACCCGTGCCTGAATTGGGGGAAGGGTAGCGAAGTAAATAAGAGTAAATTGGTTATAATTGCTGAAACTTTTCAAGGAGCAGAAATCATGAATTTTGCAATGTGGAAAAAGGCGCTTAATGTCATCCCCGAAGTTTCAAAGGAAGAATGGGATCAACTCGATGTCATTTCCCGCTGGCTGATCTCCACCCGCGCCGCCGTTCTCATTATGACCTTTATCTCCGCGGCGCTGGCGGGGCTGTTCGCCTGGCGCGATAATGCCTTCAGTTTCGGTCCCTGGCTCGCGCTCGTCTTTGGTCTCATCATGGCTCATGCCGCCAACAACATCTTCAACGACTACACCGACTTCGTCCGCGGCGTGGACAAGGACAACTACTACCGCACCATGTACGGCGCGCAACCCGTTGCCTCCGGCTTGATGACCCAGCGCCAGCACCTCACCTACTTCGTCGTCACGGGTTTCCTCGCCATGCTTGCCGGCTCCTACCTTCTCTGGCAGACTGAATTCAATGCCACAACCTGGATTCTGCTTGGGCTTGGCTCGTTCTTTGTCCTCTTCTACACCTGGCCCCTCAAAGGGCTTGCGCTCGGCGAAATCGCCGTCCTGCTGGTCTGGGGTCCGCTCATGATCGGAGGCGGCTATTACGTGCTTGCCGAAAAATGGAGTTGGGAAGTCGTCATCGCCAGCCTGCCCTACGTCCTCGGCGTCACCACCGTCATCTTTGGCAAACACATTGACAAAATTCAAGTGGACAAATCCAAGAACATCCACACCCTGCCAGTCGTCATCGGAGAGAAAGCCGCGCGTTACACCGTCATGGCGATGATGATCCTTCCGTACATTTTCACAGCCTATTTAATCTTGACGAAGTTTTTTACGCCCGTGATGCTCATCGTCCTTTTCGCCATTCCAGCATTGCGGCAAAGCGTCCCGCCTCTGACTCAGCCCAAGCCTGAAACTCGTCCCGAAGGCTTCCCAGACGGACAGGGCGGCTGGCCCCTCTTCTTCGCGCCCATCGCCTTCCGCAACAACCGCTCCTTCGGTTCGCTCTTCATGCTCGGCTTGCTTTTGGACGTTGCTTTGCGCCTGATCCCTTTCACGCAAAATTTCTGGCGGTAAGACTGCGCCGTCACCCCAACTCCCGATACACGAACCATTCGCCCTTGCGTTTGTCCACGCTTTTGACGGCGCGGTCATAATAAATATCGAAGATTTGCCCCGAATCCACGCGCACGCGGAAGTAGAACCTGCCCACATTCAACGAGCCCCTTGTGGATGCGACTGCCGCGTGTTCGGGGCGCATGTTCTTGGACATTTTTCCGCGCCGGGTGAAATCCGTCCATTCGGAAAGTATCTCGGTGGCGCGATAGGCAGTCTTGTTCCAGATGAATCCATTCGGGCAAGGGGGCGTCTTTTCCCGGACGGGGGGTGTGTCGAAGACTGGCTCGATGCTTTCGTCGAAGAAGTGGATGGGGGTCAGTTCGGGCATGAGAAAATGCCGATGGATGGAATCGGATTCCAAGAGCTCGGCAGTCTTTTGCTTTTAGTATCGCAATACCACTGCGATACGTCCGTGTTCGCTCAGTTTGCCGGTTTCCACAAAGATAACCTTGCCCTGCTTGTTCAAAACCTCTTCGATGATCTCGTCCACGGCGTCGTCAATCGCGCCGGGCGCAGATGGGTCGTCGGCGGGGAGCAGGGTCTTGCCGTCGGCGTGGAGGCGCGCAGCGTAACGAAAACCTTCCTCGACGAGCAGGAGTTCAGCGCGCCCCTCATGGGCGAGCGCCCAGACGTCGCCGATGGTGGAGGCGGATTTCTTCGCGCCGATTGCTTTATCCAATTGCTCCAGCGCTTCACGGCGTTTGTCCGCCAGATATTTTTCGATCAAAGGCGCAGCGAGTTTACTCAGTTCATGAGGCGAGGTTTTATCGTGGCTGCCTGTCACTGTTCCGATGATGGAAGCCTTGTGCCCGGTCAGTTCGTTGAAGAACGCAAGGTGGCGGTCCACGCCGGTGAGGATGACAGGCAGGTCGTCCCCGGCAAGGACGGTTTTCAGGGCGGCATCCACGCTGCGGAGAAATTTCTGGAAGTATTCATCACGATAGGCGGATTTCTTGATGCCAAATCCGCCGGGCAGGGGGGCTTCTCCGCCGGGACCTTCATGCGCCATCGGAAAGCCATTTTCCTGAATCTCTTCGAGTATGCCGTTCATGCCTTCGTAGAGCCGGGTTGGCTTTTCGCTCAACACGAGTATCCAATAACGCATGGAACGGTTGAGCGCCTTCACCAGATGACGCGTGGCGAAGGTCTCATCAATGACCACTCTTTCCTTGACGGTAAACGGAAGGATGGATGCGCGCGCAAAATCCTGATTGACGAAAAGCGCCAGCCCATCCAGCGCGCGGGTAAAGTCTATTGTGCCTGCCAGTTCCTCGAGACGTTTCAGTAACGCCTCAACCTCCCGTTTGCTGAATTCGCTTAGCAATCGGTCTGCCGCTTCGCCGACGAGGTTTTTGAGCCGCACCGGGTCCTGGCGATTGTTGGGCGGAGTTCTATGCGTGGGAAGGAGAATCGTCAGGCATGGATAGCCGCGAATCTGTTGCAGTAATCGAACATCATGTCGGTTCATGGTTTCTCCCTTCAGTTTGATTTCAAGCCGTTTGGCAATTTCATAGCGCGGCAAGCCGCAGCCAAAGTAAGTCGGATTGGCAATCCGACCTACGCGCAAAATCTTCGCGGTAGGCGTAGTTTTTACAGAGCAATAC
>JAGUZU010000118.1 GCA_020060625.1 Anaerolineales bacterium
GTATTGCTCTGTAAAAACTACGCCTACCGCGAAGATTTTGCGCGTAGGTCGGATTGCCAATCCGACTTACTTTGGCTGCGGCTTGCCGCGCTATGAAATAGGGAATGGTGAACAGGGTGATTGTATCAAATATCACAGGAGAAAAGGTCTGAGTAACAGAATCAAGTATCGGACAAGAAAGAGGCGATAAAAAATAGTGGACTCGTCTGTCAACAAGTCCACTATTTTCTATTTTCTATTCACTATCTTATGCGCTACCCGTCAACCACCCGCGCAGTTCCATGGCTTTGACCACGCGGTCAATCGCGACCATGTAGGCGGCATCGCGCATGTAAACATTTTCGGAGGCGCTGCGCTCGAGCACGGCGTTGAAGGCGGAGGTCATTTTCTGGTCGAGTTTTTCGAGGACTTCCTCCTTGCTCCAGTAGAAGTTCATATCGTTTTGAACCTGCTCGAAATAGGAGGTGGTTACGCCGCCGGCATTGCAGAGGAAATCTGGGATGTTGAAGATGTTGTTCTTCTTGAAGTAGTCGTCGGCTTCGGGCGTGGTGGGACCGTTCGCGCCTTCGGCAACGAGCTTCACGCTCTTGGAGATTTTCTGGACAGTATCTTTGTTGATCTGACCTTCCAGCGCGGCGGGGATGAGAACATCCGCCTCGAACTCGATCCATTTGTCGCCGTCACTGACTTCGTAGCCGGAGTCCATCGCCTTTTTCTTATCGATGGTTCCGTATTCGTCCACGATGGAGAGCAGGAAGCGCGGATCGACGCCGCCCTTCTTGCTGTAGGTGTAGGCTTTCTTGTCGTGACGGTCATAGCAGGAGACGCACGCCACCGTGCCGCCGAGCATCTCGACGAAGCCGATGGCGGCATATTGCGAGACATTTCCAAAGCCTTGCAGCGCCGCAACGGATTTCCTGGAATCCATGCCGAGGTGCTTCATCGCCTCGCGCACGGTGTAAATGACGCCATAGCCAGTGGCTTCGGTGCGACCAAGCGAGCCGCCGCCGCCAACGGGTTTGCCCGTAAACACGCCCGGCGTGTACTGACCCATGAGGCGGGAGTATTCGTCCATCATCCAGCCCATCATCTGCGGAGTGGTGCCAACATCAGGAGCAGGCACGTCGTTGCGCGGACCAATATTCTTCCACATGGCGCGCACCCAGCCGCGGCACAGTTCTTCCTTTTCGCGGACAGAAAGCGTGGAGGGATCAACAATGATCCCGCCCTTGCCGCCGCCGAGCGGAATATCCGCCACAGCGCATTTCCAGGTCATCCACGTCGCCAGAGCGCGGACAGTGTCCATCGTCTCAGCGGGGTGGAAGCGGATGCCGCCCTTGTTGGGTCCGCGCGCGTCGTTGTGCTGAACACGGAAGCCCTGAAACACTTTCAGTGAACCATCGTCCATGCGCACGGGAATGCGGAAGGAATACTCGCGCATGGGCCAGCGCAATACTTCCGAAACGCCGGCATCCAACTTGAGTTGTTTTGCGACGCCATCGAATTGTTTTTGCGCCATTTCAAAGGCATTGATTTGTCCTGACATGATGATCTCCTGGGTAGGTTTTAGAGAAAATATAAGCGGGCATCCCGGACGGGCTGCCCGCTTTATGCACAATGTATGTCAATTTGCTGGGTCATACGATTAATCCTATAAATCACAATCGCCCACAAACTTTACACGATTATTAATTTTGCGTCAATATGACAAAAATCCGATTATTTTCGGTAAAAAATGACGGATTCCAACGCTATAACCCCGCCCATTCGTGAAAGGTTGCGCTAATCGAACTTCGGCTTGCGCTTCTCGAAAAACGCCGCCACGCCCTCGCGATGCTCCGCCGACCTGCCCGCTTCCTCTTGCAGAATTCCCTCGTAGTCCAAGACTTCTTCCAGATTGGGCAGGACTGCCTGGTTAAACGCCTTCTTCCCCGCCGCAAACGCCTCCCGCGGACCTCGAGCCTGCTCCGCCGCCCATTGCCTGACCATCCGCTGAAAGTTGAATCCGCCCACGCGATTGACCATGCCCCACTGGTGAGCCTCTTGTGCCGTGATCGGCTTGTTGCTGTAAAAATACTCCTGCGCGCGCCCCAAACCAATATACTTCGGCAAAAAGAGCGAAACGCCCGAATCAGGAGCGAGCGCGATGCCGCTAAAACCAACGACAAAATAAGATCGCGAATGTGCAATCCGCAAATCGCAAGCCAGCGCAATTCCGAATGCCGCGCCCGCGCATGCTCCGTTCACCGCCGCAATAACGGGTTTGCCCATCCGCCGGAGTTGCAGGATGAGCGGGTTATACGTCTTATCCAGATGCTCACGGTAGGAAATCCCGCCGCCGCCCTTTTTCATCTCGCTGATATCCTGACCCGCGCTGAAGACCTTGCCCGCGCCGGTGATCACCACGCAACGCACCTGTGAATCTTTTTCAGCCTCGGCAAGAGCGTTTTGCAGGGCTGTGGTCATTTCGTAGTTGAAGGCGTTGGCGCGTTCGGGGCGGTTAAGGGTCAGGGTCAACGAACCAGCTTGAAACGAGGAAAGAAGCGTCGTCATTTTTTCAACCAAAAAGCGACAGTCACCTTAAAGGTGACTGTCATTTTCATCGTCCATCTGGTCGTCGTCGCCGGAATCCATCTCGTATTCGACGGTTTCGCCATCGAGATAGACCCACAGGAGAAGGACGTGACCTTCGGGGGTGTCCACATTGCGGGCGGCAAGGATCGGGGCGGTTTGTTCAAGCCCCATTTCGTTGCGATAATACAGGTGAATGGAACTTTTGTTGTGCCAGGCGTTGTAACAACGCTGAACGAGCGCGGGTCCGTTGAAGGTGCGCAAGCGCGTGAGCGCAGGCACGGATAAATTCGGGCTTTCGTTCAAACCCATTGCCCAGCCGTCATTGACATGCTCAAAAACCGGGGGCGGTCCTTCGATGATTGTGATTTTATCGTCCATAAGATTACCTTTACGGTGGGAATATACCACAAGTGGGTTGTCGAATCGTTTCAGAAATTTATCAGAATCTTTAGCATGACAAATGGGCTAGTGGACAGCGGACGATAGACCATATTTTGGCTGCGGTTGAAGTTGTCCGAAAGCCGGCTTTTAACGCGAATGGCGCGAATTGGGCGAATTTCACAAATTAACCTTTACCCCTGATTGCCTTACACTCTTAAAATCAGGACGCGGACGAGCGTGGATTTGAAGCCCTTTTTCGGGCTATTCTTCAAAAAAATCCGCGTCCATCGGCGTTTATCCGCGTCCCAACTTAAAGTGTAAGGTATCAACCTTTACCCTTATTTCTCTACCGTACATTTTTCTTTTTTGGCTCTTCAGGATTAAGTGGGGTAATACCCTATTTACCACAGAGCGCACAGAGGGCACGGAGATTTTTTAAAGGTTTTTCTCTGTGGACTCCGTGA
>JAGUZU010000136.1 GCA_020060625.1 Anaerolineales bacterium
ATTTTAGATTTTTTACCGCCAAGATGCCAAGTACGCCAAGTTTTCAAGGTTTTCTTGGCGGCTTTGGCGCACTTGGCGGTTCGATTTTGTGCGTTTGTATGGTAGCGAGACGAGGAGTAAAAAAAGAACTCCCCGTCAAGGACGGGGAGTTGCTGAATTTGTCACGGATTTTTACCGCCCGACCCGCCCCCGCCCCCGCCTGAGCCATTTCCGCCAGATTCGTTTCCGCCGGAGCCGCTCCCGCCGGAGCCAGGCGTAACGCTGGGATTAGGACCGCCCGGGTTGACGTTTGGTTCGCCGGGGTCGGTATTCGGACCGGCTCCGCTTCCATTGTCATTGCCGCCGGGTTGAGGCTCGCCTTCGCCGTTCTGCTGACCGTTTCCGTTTTGCGCGGGCGGTGTTTGTTCCTCGTCCTGCCCATATTGAAATTCATTGCGGATCGTCTCACGATTCAGCAATTCGTTCTCCACTGCTTGCAGGCGGAGTTGCAGCATTTCGCGCGTGCGTTCGAGGATGGGCTGCGCATCCTGCGTTGCATGAATTTGCAGCTGCTGCATGATGCGATCCTGTTCCTGCAAGCGGTCGCGGATTTGCAAAAGCATTTGCTCACATGCCGCCTCGTCCATATTGGCGCAAATTTGAAGCGCCTGATGGATGTGTTGTTCGAGCCGCAGCGTAACCTGGTCGGGCGGAGTCTGACCGTCTTCCGTCAACTGGGTCATTTCCTGCACGCGGATTTCCGCCAGTTCCATCAAACGTTCCGCTTTCAATTGCGGGTCATTCTGGAATTGCAGGCTGAAATCCTCGCTCCAAATTTTCAAGGCATAGAGCGGTTCATTTGGCAGGTCGTCCTGCGCTGCGCCTACGGCGGTTGCTCCGCCGCCGAACACCAGACCTGCGATCACGAGGAGTGATACTAACATGTTCATGGCAAACTGTTCCTTTCTGAATATAGTCTTCCGCCCTGTACGACGCTGGAACTCGCTTGCGGATACTGCCTGGTTTAAAAATAAAGCGCGTCCACGCGCGGCAAGCCGCGGGTCGCGTGCGGGAACCGTCTTGATCTCGTCAAGCCGCGCCCGAATCATTTCCTCAAGTTCGTTTTGCTCATCCATCACGAATCAACTCTTTTCCATCAACATCTTTTGCAGGCTTTTCAACGCGCGGTGCTGAATGGATTTGACCGCCCCAACAGGCTTCTTCAACGCGCGCGCGATCTCTTCATTGCTCCAGTCTTCCAGATATTTCAACGAGATGACCTGCTGCTGGTCGGGCGTCAGGCTGAGGATGGCGTTGCGCATCTGCGCCTGACGGATACGTTTCGCCGCCTCTTCCTCAGGGACGTCTGCTTCGCTCCGAACGGCATCGCTCAACCCTGACGTCTCTTCCTGCTTGCGATAGAAATCCACGATCCAATTGTGGGCGATGCGATACAGATACGCCTGCAAATGCTCGCGCGGACCGCGCCCCTCCTGCAGCGATTTCAAAAAACGCGCAAATGCCTCCGCAACACAATCTTCAGCCAGGGCGGCGTCTCCAAGCAGGCGCATGGCATAACGATACATGCCCGGGCTGTGCGTGTCATAAATTTCCGCCAGGGCTTTGGTATCGAACTGGGATGCGCGCCGCAGGAGTTCCCGCTCTTCAGACACTGATTTTCTCACTTCTTATGACGTTGAATTTGCGTTTTGGATACTCTGTTGATTTTTACTACCGTACAAATGCCGAAATGCAACCGCCAAGGTGTCACCGCACTTAAGCGCGGTTGAGTTTTTTCTGCCACTCTCTACCGTACAAAACCCATGTGGGACGCTGACAAACGCCGATTTCGCTGATTTTTAATGAATTTATCTGCATTCATCTGCGTCCCAATCCTCAAATATACGGTAGAGAAGACTCCATTCTTTACTGTGGCGCTGTCCAGGATTTCCCCTCCCGATAAAACCAATGTCAAACCGAACGCCTTGACCTAGCTGACCCTCATGAACCCGAACAGACTCCACAACCCGCGCATCATTTTGTGACCGAAATCCGGTTTCAAAAACTGATTCGGGCACGACCCCGGGATGACCGCAATGTCATTGGCTTTGCAGGTCTCTACGGCGTTTTGTGAAACGCTCGTCATGCTCTCGGCGAGACCGGGCTTGACGCCCATCATGCAGTGCATCCAGACGTGTTTGATGCCGAGGTCCACACATTGATTGACGATCTGCTCGGTCACTTTGGGGTTGGCGAGGATGAAGACCGCATCCGGCTTTTCGGGGATGGATGCCAGGTCGGCGTAACAGGCGTCGCCCTGGAAGGAGGCGATGCGCGGATTGACCGGATACACTTCGTAGCCGTTTTCCTTGAATTTGTTGTATGCCAGGTTACAGCCGGTATCGCGCTTGTCTGAAACGCCCACCACCGCGATCTTTTTCTGCGCGAGAAAGCCCCGAACCATGGTATCGAGTTTTGACATGTGAATTCTCCTTGAAAATAATTGTAAGTGAATCATTGCCATGCGCAAGATGACGAATATCATCACTTTGCGCGCGCCTTACAATTCGTTCTGCAATTTTTTTGTAAGGTACATTGGGTAACGATGTATGTTATAGTTTTTGCAGACATCCGAAAAAGGCAAACCCGGTGAAAACCGGCGACGCAAAGCCATGGGTCTACCGTCACCGCAAAATGACCATGACCGCCAGGCCGCCGAAGATCACAATGAAGCATTATTTCCCTGCGCCTGGCTTTTGTGAGCCAGGCGTATTTAATCGGATGGCTGTTCAACCTTCGATCCTGTTTCACCCCTCGCGCGGATTCGGCTGGATGCGAATCCGCAAACCAGCAACCAAGGAGAAAAGCCATGTTTCGTAATTTCAAGATCGTATTCGTCCTGCTGATCATCGCCGCCGTCTCGGTCGCCGCATACGCGTTCGCCGCCGCGAACACTGTGCCGGATACCAAGGCTGGCGACGGATCCGGCACGGTCAGCGGTTATACCGTCACCTCGGTCGTGTATACGCTCAATGGGACGGACCCGTCCACGCTGGACAGCGTCGCATTTGATGTGGGAGCCGCCGCCTCACAAGTGAAAGTCCAGCTTGTGGCAACCACCGGCTCCTGGTATGACTGTACTCTTGGCACCGGTACAACCTGGTCCTGCACCACCACCGGACTTGACGTTTCCACGATTGACCAGCTGCGCGTGGTAGCCGCCAGCAACTAACCCCGTTTCATCGGGCAATCGAAACCAGGTCTGTTTGCGGAACCCTCCCGAGTTCGAAGGTTGGCGGGCGGGGACTGCGGACAGACCTGGTCTTGCAGGACGCCCTTTTACGAAATTCCGCAATGAAAACCTCCAGACGCCGGTCTTTTGTCCTTACCGTTGTATTCACGTTATTGGTTTTGTTTTTGTTTTGGATAACGCTTGCCCCGAGGCAGTTGGGCGGATGGGTCACGTATGTCATCGTGGATGGCAACAGCATGGAGCCGGATTTCCGTCGCGGCGACCTGGCGCTTGTTCGGACGGAACCAGTTTACAGCGCGGGTGATGCGGTTGTCTATCGCGACCCGCAATTGGACAGTTACGTATTCCACCGCATCGTCGGCATGGAACTGGATCGCTTTATCCTCCAGGGCGATAACAACTCATGGCTGGATTCATATCAGCCGCTCCAGGATGAGATCGTCGGCAGGTTATGGCTGCATGTTCCGAAACTGGGAAAAGCGATTCAATGGATGCGCGCGCCGCTTCATGCCGCGCTGGTGGCTGGTTTATTGGGAGCGATCCTTATGCTCGACATGATTCCAAATTCATCGCAACGAAAACAGGCGGGCGGCGCCGGCGGATTGCCCGAAACCGCCCTGTACGCCTTTGGACTTGCCGCCCTGCTCTTTCTCGCTGCCGGAATTTTCGCCTTCACCCGTCCATTGAACCTGCCCGCCGGGAATATTCCCTATACACAGGAGGGGCAGTACGTATACTCGGCGACGGGAACTCCCGGCGTGTATGATACGGATACGGTCCGCGCCGGGGAGCCGGTCTTTCCAAAATTAACCTGCTTTCTCAACATCGGTTTCACCTACGGCGTCAATGGCGCGGGGCTTCGGGAAGTATCAGGCTCCCATCGAATGTACGCCCGCATTCTCGATGAACAAAGCGGCTGGCAGCGCACCATCCCCTTGAGCGGGGATACGCCCTTCGCGGGCAATACGTTCTTCAACACAGCCGCTCTCGATCTGTGCCAGGTCGAATCCCTTGTAAACCTTGTGGAGGAACAAGCCGGGTTGAGGCAGGTTTTTTACAAACTGGAGATCGTGACCGAAACGGTGTTCACCGCCCAGGCGGACGGTGTGCAGGTGCGCGATTCCTTTTCCCCGGTTCTTACGTTCAGGTACAACAAAATCAATTTTTACATTGAATCCTCCGACTCGACCAGCGACCCTCTCTATTCATCGAAGCAGGGATTGGCGCCGGGAGCCGAATTGAAACCGAACGTCCTTTCCCTGTTGGGGCTGCAAGTCCCGATCTGGCTTGCGCGCTTCGTATCCCTTGTCGGGTTCGGGGTCTCGCTCTATGGGCTGGGCGTTGCAGGCGCGGCTCTTTACCGTGCCGCCAGTCGGAGCGAGGAATCGCTCATCCGCTTGAAATACGGGGGGATGCTCGTGGATGTGTACGAGCAGAACCTCCCGCCGACCGCCTCCGTCATCGACGTGGCGACAATGGATGATCTGGCGCGGCTCGCCGAACGCCACGGCGTGGCGATCCTGCACATGACCCGGAATTTCCTTCATTACTACTTCGTGCAAAGCAGCGGCGTCACCTATCGTTATATCGTCAGCGCGGGCAAAAAGGGAATCGCAGAACCCGAAACGCCCGCCCCCCAGCCTGTGAATTTCCCCCATCCGGCGAACGGCGAACCAGCCTTTGCCGCTTCGCCTATTCCCGCTCCTGCTTCCCTTGAATTGACAAGCCCCAACCCTGCGGCTCCGAAAGACAGAAAGGTATACGTGTTCCTGCCTCCGCGCGGCGATACGCCCCGCAAACCTGAACCCCCGCCCGTTGTTCAAGAATCAACCGAATATTTTATCCAGACTGGCGAAATTGAATTTGCCGCGGAAACGATATTAAGAAAGATCAGACTGTGAAAATCAGATTCAAAACCCCGCTTCGCTGCATACTTGTGGGGCTGTTTGCGCTAACCATCCTCTCCTCACTGACAGCGGTTGCCGCCACGAACACCATCCCGTCCACGCGCATCGGTCACGAGGCGGTCCTGTTCGATATCAATCATCTCAAGCCATCCTCCTGCGCGGGCATTACTGTGACAAATCTCATCACCGGCTCCGGCACATTGACCGGCACGGAGGGAAACGATCTCATCCTTGCCAGCGGCGGCGCGGATGTGATTGACGGCTTGGGCGGCAGCGACTGCATCCTCGGCGGCGGAGGCGACGACACCATCACTGGCGGCGACGGAAACGACGTCTGCATCGGCGGCGGAGGCACGGACACATTCGCAACCTGCGAATCTGAAATCCAATGATCTGCCATCAAAACGCCCCGAAGTTTCACAAACCTCGGGGCGTTTTTCAATTCCCGGAAAACCGCCTGGTGTCATCCGCCGGTCTTTGCTTCGGTGGCGGCGGACTCGTCAACTGCCGCTTCGCCTTTTGCAAGTCCGCTTCGTGTTTGAGCAGCACCGATAACGTATCTTCCAGCACGTCCTTGTCAAGATTGGACGCGTTCAACGCCACGAGCGCATTTGCCCAATCCAGCGTCTCGCTGATGGACGGGGACTTGCGCATGTCCGCCTTGCGGAGCCGCTGCACGAACTCCACGGCTTGCTGTGCCAGTTTCGGGTTCAAGTCCGGGACTTTCAACCTTACCACCGCGAGTTCTTCCTGCAAGGTCGGATAATCAATGAACAGATACAAACAGCGCCGCTTCAACGCTTCGGAGAGTTCGCGGGTGTTGTTCGAGGTCAGCACCACGAAAGGCTTGTGCTTCGCGGCAAGCGTCCCCAACTCCGGCACGGACACTTGAAAATCGCTCAACACCTCGAGCAGAAACGCCTCGAACTCTGCATCGGCGCGATCGATTTCGTCAATCAGCAAGACAGTCGGCTGCTCGCTCAAAATCGCTTTCAGAAGAGGGCGCATCAAAAGAAATCGCTCGGAGAAGAAAACATCTTCTTCCTTTGCCAGTTTATCCGCGGCTTCGGCTAAAGTCTCCGCCTTACCGAGCGTGTCGTTCAACTTGTCGCGCAGCAACTGCGTGTACAGCAATTGCTTCGAATATTCCCACTCGTACAAAGCCTTCGACTCGTCCAGCCCCTCATAGCATTGCAGGCGGATCAACTCGCGTCCCGCCGCGCCTGCGATTGCCTTTGCCAATTCGGTTTTTCCAACGCCCGCAGGACCTTCCGCCAGCAGCGGTTTCCCTAACTTTTGCGCGAGATAAACGATGGTTGCAATCTCATCGGAGGCGATATATTTTTGTTTATTCAGTCCTTCTTTTACGGTCGTGGTTGAATCGAAAAGGGTGGGCATGGATTTCCTTTCACGTTGTCACGTTGCAAACGTAACCTACAAAAGCGTTCGATAAACCTCCAAATTCGCTTCCAGTTCCTTCTCTGGCGTGAACCTGTCTAAAATGGATTCTCTCGCATTTTTCCCAAGTTCGCCGCGCTTCTCAGAATTATCCAACAAATACAGAATTTTTTCCGCCAGATCGTCTGCATTGTTGACGTTCACAAAGATACCATTCTTTCCATCTTCGATCACATCCGCTGCGCCGCCGACGGGCGTGGCAACTACGGGAAGTCCGCACGCCATCGCTTCGAGCAGCGCGTTGGGCATCCCGTCCCGCAGCGAGGGATGTACAAAAACATCCATCAGCGAATAATAAGCGGGGAGGTCTTTGTGGGGGACTTGCCCTGTGACGATGACCTGACAATCGGGATTCGCGCCTCGGAACTCCGCCCAGGCTTGCTCATCCACCCCAGCCCTTACCTCCCCGACGACGAGCAGGGTGGCGGGGTGTCTTTTATTAATCTGCGCGTAGCCAGATTGGAGAGGGAGTTGTCCCTTCTTCTCCCGCAATTCCCCGACAAAGCCAATGACCTTTGACTTTGAACCTTCAACATTCAACATTTCCCCCAACGCCTCATTCCTCTCCATCGGCTTGAATAACTCCGCATCAATCCCATTTGGAATAAGATGAATTTCCCGCTCCACAAACGCCTTCGCCTTCCTCACCAACACGCTGGCATTCGTCGTCGCCGCATCCGCATTTTGCAGCGCATGCATCACATGCGAGAATTTGGATGGGTCGAACGCCGCCCGCTCGATGTCGTTCCCGCGAATGGACACGACGCTGGGAACGCCCAA
>JAGUZU010000037.1 GCA_020060625.1 Anaerolineales bacterium
ACCAAAATCCGAAAAGTGCCGCATCTTCGCTCCTATTACCACTTTTCTCGCTCTACTCGTACCTTTTTACATAGATCTTTTGGATAAAGTCCAGCTAAGCGCGAAGCCCGCGCTGAGCCCACCGAAGCGAACGTGAAGTTCCAAGGGTTTTCTTGGCGGTTCATTTTGGCGTTTGTACGGCAGTGAAATATTTTTTAAAGTTGAGCATGTGTTTTTCGAGCAGATGCCACGTCAATAAGGCGATCATGATGGTGGCAGCGTACGCCGCAACCGGGTATAAGACAAAGGGTTTCCAGCCGCGCAGCTCGCTGTGCCAGAAGACATCCAATAAAATCAGAGCCGCCGCCATGTGGAAGAGATACATGGAATAACTGTATTTCCCCAAAAATGCAAGCGGAGGAAATCGAAATATCCGGCGCAGGGTGTTTTGCGGCGGATGAGTGATGAAAACGCCGATCAACCCGGCGGAGAACAGAGCGGAAACTGTGTACCCTCCATAGGTGAGGGGCAGGCTTCCGAAATCGGGGTGGGGATCTCCCGGCAAAGACATCAGGCACAGGACGATAAAAATCGCAAATGAGACGGCGAAAACAGGGACCGAGTAACGGCGCGCCTGTTCTTGGGCGCCCTCGAACGTGAGGAAGATCGCCAGCAAGCCGCCAATTAACACCTGTTCAAACCGGGCAAAGGATGCGTAAAAGAAGAAACTCGCCGCCTGCCCCGGGTCATGCCAGAGGGAGACGACCAAAATCCGCGCCAGCCACGAAACAAGAATATACCCCAGGCTGAATTTCACAAGCCTTTCCCTATCCAGGCGGTAGACAATCAGGGGCCAAAGAAGATAAAACTGCTCCTCAATCGCCAGCGACCATGTAATGCCAAAATACTGGCTCATGTGGAAACCGTCGAACAGCATCGCCCAATTCTGCTGGTAAAGCAGCATAACCGGCAGGGCAACATTCAATTGCCCGATAAATTCCGGCTCCACTTTCGGGGCGAACAGCAATATCAAAGCAATGGCGGCATAATACAACGGAAAAATTCGCAAAGCCCGGCGGACGTAAAAATTCCTGAAATAATGTTCGCCCGTTTTCGACTTCAACAAAATGGATGTGATCAGAAAGCCCGAAAGCGTGAAGAAAATATCCACACCCACCCAGCCGACGGTTGTAAACTTGGTAAAAGTTTCGAGGATGGGATGCTCCGTAAAATACGCGGCGCGTTTGAAAATGTGCAATGCCATCACCAGCACAACGGCAATCCCGCGCAGACCATCCAATTCTTCGATGCGGTTTTCCATGCGTTATTTCCCCGCCGCCATCGCGCGCGCCAGCACCTTTTGCGCGTTCTTCAACAACGGCATGTCAATCATTTTCCCATCGAGCGAGTACGCGCCCTTCCCCTCTTTTTGACTTGCCTCGAACGTCTCGACGATTCTTCTTGCATACGAAATCGCTTCATCGGACGGAGTGAACGCCTCCTGCGCCACCGGAACCTGATTCGGGTGAATGACCTGTTTCCCGCTGAAACCGAGTCTTGCTCCGAATTCCGACTCGACTTTGAGCGCGTCCAAATCCTTGTAATCAATTGTGACGATATCAATCGGCTGCAAGTCGAATGCCGCGCAAGCGGCAATGACCGCCTGCCGCGCATACAATAATTCAATTGCATCTTTTGTTCGCGTCGCGCCGATGGATGCCGCAAAATCCTCGCCGCCGAAGATGACCGCTTCCAAACGCGGATGCGCCGCAATCTCCTTCAGATTCAAAATCCCCTTTGCCGTTTCCACGCCGATCAAAATGCGGATCGAGTTGACCTGCCAGCCATTCTTCAACTCGGCGTCTTCGATGATTCTGCTCGCCCATTCCACCTGCTCAAACGATTCGACCTTCGGAATCACGATGCCATCGGGCTTGTGCGGCAGGACCGCTTCAATATCGTCCTTCTCCCAGCCCGAACCGACCGAGTTGATACGCGCCAGTTTTTCGCTCGCGCCGAAATCCAGTTCCTGCAATGCCTTCGCAATCGTGGCACGCGCCTCGGCTTTCTTGTTGACAGCCGTCCCGTCTTCCATATCCATGCAGATCGAATCCACGCCCAGCGTGATGGACTTGGTGATCATCTTCCAGTTGTCGCCGGGCATGTAAAGTAGGGCTCGTCGTGAGTGCATTTTTCTCCTGTTGGGTTGCATGTTGAAGGTTGCAAGTTGCAGGTTACAAGTTGCAGGTTACAAGTTGCAGGTTAACTTTCAACCTTCAACTTTCAACCTGTAACCTTTTTCAAAAACATCGCCGTCCGTTCAAATTCCACCACAATCGTGCCATCCGGCTTTTTGCCTGTACATCTTATTTTTACAAGTCCCGCGTTCGGTCTCGATTTTGATTCGCGTTTTTCGATGATCTCACTCTCGGCATAGATCGTATCGCCGTGAAAGACAGGGTTGGGATGTACGATTTTGTCGTATCCCAAATTCGCCACGATGGTTCCTTCGGTCAAATCCGCCACGGTCAAGCCGACGACCAAGCCGAAAGTGAATATCCCATTTACCAGCCGCCGACCAAACTCGGTCTTGGAAGCAAAATCCTCGTTGACGTGAAGCGGTTGGGTGTTCATCGTCAGCGCGGAGAAAAGCACATTGTCCATTTCAGTTACGGTGCGCCCGCCGTGTTTGAACTTCATCCCAATTTCGAGTTCATCGAAAAATTTTCCGGTCATGGTTATTCAACCTCCACCAAAATTTGTTCGCGTTCCACCGTCTGACCTTGTGAGACCGAAACCGATTTGACGACTCCATCTTTCAACGCCTGAATGCGGATTTCCATCTTCATCGCCTCCATCGTGAGCAGGGTCTGACCTTTCTTCACGGCATCGCCCACGCTGACGGAAACGCTTCGAATCTGACCCGGCATTGGGGCGATCAACCCCCCGGCATGATCGTGCCTGACGCCTTGTTTCGCGCCCGAGGTTTTCGTGAGCATCATCGTCCGTCCATTGACGGTGACCCAGCGTTTTGCCAGGTCGGATGAGACATGCGCTGTCACCCGCTGACCATCCACAAGCAGGTCCATGCGCCCATTCAGCGCGTCCGCACGCGCGATTTGCACGTTGACGGTCTTGCCATCAATTACGGTAACAAAATTTTCGCCGGAGGGATTGATCTCAATCGTTTGGGTGTCGAAGGTTGTTTTCATATTTTTATCCATGTCATTGCGAGGGCGTACTTGCTCTTCGCCCGAAGCAACCTCCTTTGATCCCTGAGATTGCTTCGCCGCAAAAGCAAGAACGCGGCTCGCAATGACATTAATTCCTATAATTCCCTGTCTGCTTCCAGGGATTGAACGGATCGGTTTCATTCGAAACGGCGGGTTGTGTCTTGCCGCCAATAAAGACCACATCTGCCAATGCAGCGGCAATGAGGGCGTGAAGTTCGGGTTGTGGAACATGCCACTCGCCGAATTTTGTCTCGACCCATCTTGTTGATACTTTGCCCTGCTGGAAATCATCCGTTTCGAGGACGGCTCGCATGTAATCAATGTTCGTCACCACGCCGTGGACGATGAAATCATTCAATGAAGTTTGCATACGTTTGATGGCGTCTGCGCGATTCCCGGCATGGACGATCAACTTCGCCAGCAGAGGGTCGTAGAAGTGGGTCACATCGTCGCCAGCGGCAAACCCCGAATCGACGCGGATGCCTGGTCCTTGCGGGGGGATGAATTGCAGGAGTTTGCCGGTGCTGGGTAAAAATCCTGCGGCGGGGTTTTCGGCGTAGACGCGGCATTCGATGGCGTGTCCGTGCTGGTGGATGTCATTTTGGGTAAAGGGGAATTTCTCGCCCGCCGCAATGCGAATCTGCCAGTGGACGAGGTCGAGCCCGGTGACGAGTTCTGTGACGGGGTGTTCCACTTGCAAACGGGTGTTCATTTCGAGGAAATAAAAGGAAGGTCGCAGGTCAAAGGTCGCAGGTTGGGGATCGAAGATGAATTCGACTGTGCCGGCGTTATGGTAGTTGACTGCCCTTGCGGCGGCGACAGCGGCTTGTCCCATTTGTTCTCGGAGTTCGGGTGTGAGCAATGGGAAAGGAGATTCTTCGATGATCTTTTGATGACGTCTCTGCACAGAACATTCGCGTTCGAAGAGATGAACGAGGTTGCCATGTTTATCGCCAAAGACTTGAATTTCAATGTGATGCGCTTCGGCGAGATATTTTTCGATGAGCAGGCGTTCGTCCCCGAAGGCGTTCAGGGCTTCGCGTTTGGCGAGTTCGATGGCTTCGGTCAATTCGTTTTCAGAGTTGACCACGCGCATCCCTTTGCCGCCGCCGCCCGCCGCCGCTTTGACAAGAACAGGATAGCCAATGTCCTTTGCGGCTTTTTTGAAATCTTCATCTGATTCCAAGCCTTCGTAACCGGGAACGGTGGGAACTCCCGCTTTCTTCATCAATATCTTTGATTCGGCTTTGTCGCCCATTGCGCGGATCGAATCGGCTGAGGGACCGATAAAGGTCAGGTTCGCTGATTCAACTGCGGCGGCGAAGGAGGCGTTCTCTGAGAGGAAACCATAGCCCGGATGAATGGCGTCGGCTTGAGAGTCGCGAGCGGCTTGGATCAAGACATCCATATTTAAATAGGATTCTTTGGGCGCGGCGCTGCCAATGAAGACAGCCTCATCGGCGAATTGAACGTGTTGGGAATTTTCATCCGCTTCAGAATAGACGGCGACGGTTTTGATGCCAAGCTCGCGGCAGGCGCGCATGATGCGAATGGCAATCTCGCCGCGATTGGCGATGAGGATTTTATTGAACACGCAGCTCCTCCAACAATTCCTCCTCGCGTTCCTTCCTCAACCCCGCTTTCATTTCATAACCGGCGGGAAGATCGGAAAGCCACGCAAGCGTATCTTTCACGGTTTCGTTGAGCGGGGATAATGTCAGCCCGGCGTTGACGGCTTTGGAAACATCCACGTACGCGAAGCCCGCATCTTCGCCGTTGTCGGGAAGCCAGGCTGGCATGTCGCTCCACGGCGCAACGTTGTTTTGTTTTAGAAAATCAACCGGCGCCCATTTGAATTTTGCGTCGCTGCCGCTGATTAATTTACAAGTCTGGAACAGGGTTTCAAGTGAAACCGTTTCACCCGTCGCGTTGAACACGCCGGAAATATCCTGTTCGATGAGTTTGACGATGAAATCGGCAAGGTCGCGCACATCGATGAACTGCGTCGGCGCGTCGGGGCGGTCGGGCGCAAGCACATCTCCGCCGCGCGCAATGCGCGAGACCCAATACGTGAAACGATCCGTCGGGTCGTGCGGTCCGACGATGAGACCGGGACGAACAATGAGCGAATGAACGCCAAACGATTCTTGCACGGCTTTTTCACACAGGGCTTTCAACGCTCCGTATGTTTCGCCGGTGACCTCCTCCATGCTTTCATCTTCGATTCGGCTGAGGGGGTCGCTTTCGCGGATTCCGACCTTGCTGAAATCGGCGTACACCGAAATGCTGGATATAAAAACGTAAAGTCCGACTTTATCCTTCAACGCCTCGGCGGACATTTTGACGACTCGTGGAACGTATCCGCACGTATCAATGACCGCATCCCACCGACCCTTCGACCCGCTCACCTGTGCCTGCGGCACTGGCGCAGGCAGGGCACCGCCCGACAACTGGTCCAGGTCCCTTTCCCTGTCTCCCCGAATCTTTTTGACCTTCTGAAAGAGTTCCGGCTTGGTCTGTCCGCGGTTGAAGAGCGTGACATCATGTCCCCGCGCGCGGGCGGAGTTGACCAGATGCCTGCCGAGAAAACGCGTGCCGCCGATGATAAGAATTTTCATTGCTTTGCCTTTGAAAGTGTCATTTCCGCGGCTTTGGCTTCGCCGCCATCGGGAACAATATTATAGGCGGTGATGATGAGTTCATCGCCGCTTAGCTCCACTTCGGTGCGCCAGCCCCAGTCGGGTCCGCCAGTGGGGTCGGGGTAACTGCCAAGCACAAAGAAACCGTTCTCTTTTTCGCTGCCTGTGCAGAACATGACGGAGGTGTTGGTGTGGAAGGAATCCACCCAGGATGCTTCGTATCGGTCAAGCTGGGTGTTGTAGCCGAAGGTGAACATGCCATGCTGCGTTTCACCTTCGATGATGGATTGATAGAGGAAGAGGGCGAAGCGTCCATCTAAAATCAATTGGATGGTTCCAACAATGGGAGATTCACCGGCAAGCTTATCGGGTTCGAGCCAGAGTTTGGAGGTTCCGCGCCAGTGACCGGCAAGTTGGGCAAGGAGGTGGTGGGGGGAGGAGGATTCGTGGGACATGAATTACCTATGAAAGAGGAAAGAAAGTTTATGGCATGGGTATTTCTGAGTCGAGCGAGAAAGTAGGTTGGATCAGGTATTCGGCTTGTTCTTCGCGGATGGCATTCTTGCGTTGGTGTGAAATCATTGGAGTTAACATTCCGATGATATGCGTGATTAATTCAATACGATGTGAAACAACCTCAACTTTCAAAACATGCCGAGATTTGTAGTACCAATCGCGGCTTTCACGAGCGGAACCAAGTGCAATTTCGATAAAACGCGCGCGGTCTAAACCTTTGCTGCGGGAATATCCTTCGGTAAGGTTGGCGCTAATGGAGCCAAGGGCGCGATGAAGTTGATCGGCAATGCTGTACATTAGCTTGACTTTCGACAAAGTCAAAACATCATGCCAGCCAATATCTCCCGCGAATAAAGCAAGACGATAAACTTCAAGTTTCCAGATCGGATCATTCTTGATCTCAGAAAACACAGTTTCCTGCCATTCAACATACTTCATTGCGCCATACCTTCTTTCATCTTTCTTTTTTCGTCAATTACATCCTGAACACCCCAAACCCGCCATCTTCTTTTGGCGCATTCAACACAATGGACAATGCCAGCCCCAAAACCTGCCGCGTATCAACCGGGTCAATCACACCATCATCCCATAAACGAGCGGAGGAATGGTAGGGACTGCCTTCGCGTTCGTATTTTTCCAACAGCGGACGTTTGAACTCTTCCGCTTCTTCCGCGCTGAGAGCTGGTTTGCCCTCTCTGACGAGTTGATCCTGTTTGATGGTTAAGAGCACGTTCGCGGCTTGTTCCCCGCCCATGACGGAGATGCGGGCATTGGGCCACATCCAAAGGAAGCGCGAGCCGTAGGCGCGTCCTGCCATGGCGTAGTTGCCCGCGCCAAACGAGCCGCCAATGACCAACGTCAACTTGGGGACGCGGGTGGTGGCAACCGCGTGGACCATCTTCGCGCCGTCTTTGGCGATGCCGCCGGTTTCGTACTCCTTGCCGACCATGAAGCCGGTAATGTTTTGCAGGAACAACAATGGGATTCCACGCTGGTCGCACAGTTCGATAAAGTGAGTTCCCTTCAAAGCGGATTCGCCGAACAACACGCCATTGTTGGCGATGATGCCGACGGGGTATCCGTGAATGCGGGCGAAGCCGCAGACGAGGGTCGTGCCGTAGCGCGCTTTGAACTCGCGGAACTTGGAGCCGTCCACGATGCGGGCGATGATTTCGCGGACGTCGAAGGATTCTTTGAAAGTGCGCGGCAGGACTCCGTACAATTCGTCGGCGTGGTACAAAGGCTCCTCGGGTGGAGCAACATCCAGCGCGGAAAGATGCGAGTGAACATGCCCACGCGGCAATGTCTCGACGATGCTTCGTAAAATTTCAATCGCGTGGTCATCATCCTCGGCGAAGTGATCTGCCACGCCCGATTTGCGCGTGTGGACATCCGCGCCGCCAAGATCTTCGGCAGTGACATCTTCCCCCGTAGCGGCTTTCACAAGTGGAGGTCCGCCGAGAAAGATCGTGCCCGCGCCTTTGACGATGATGGCTTCATCACTCATCGCCGGGACGTATGCGCCGCCCGCAGTGCAGCTTCCCATCACCGCTGCGATCTGCGGAATTCGCTTGGCAGACATGCGCGCCTGATTATAGAAGATGCGCCCGAAGTGATGCGCGTCGGGGAAGACCTCATCTTGCAATGGCAAATAGGCGCCGCCCGAATCGACAAGATATAGACAGGGCAGATGATTCTCTTCGGCGACCTGTTGCGCGCGCAAATGTTTTTTGACGGTCATCGAAAAATACGAGCCGCCTTTGACGGTGGCGTCGTTGGCGACGATCATCACCTCGCGGTTGGCGATGCGCCCAATACCCGTGACGATGCCCGCGCACGGCGCTTCACCTTTGTACATATCCCATGCGGCAAGCGCGGAAAGTTCGAGGAAGGGCGCGCCGGGGTCGAGCAGGCGTTCGATGCGTTCGCGCACGAAGAGTTTATTCTGCTCCTCGTGGCGTTTGCGGTACTTCTCGCCGCCGCCTTCGCGGACGTGGGCAAGGTGTTTCTTCAATTCCTGCGCAAGCGCGCGGTTGTGCTCGGCGTTGGCTTTGAATTCGGGGGAGTTGGGGTCGAGGGCGGAGGAGAGGGTTTCCATAAGTTCGGTTTACAGTTTCCAATAATCAGTATTTGTAATTCGGTTGGGCGAGTCTAGCATAAAAAGGGAACTTGCGAAATGTTTTCCCTGAATATCCGCGATGACAGAACATGGAAGAATGTCAGTTGTAATTTAAGGCGGTTTCTGCAAAGATAAAGTCATCCTATTTCAAGGAGGTTTGCTGATGAGACCGGTTTACGCAATCTCGGGCGGGGTATCGAAATTTGCAAAGGCAAGACCAGACAAGACCTTCCAGGCGATCATCAAGGAAGCATACGACTATGCAATCGCCGACATCGGATTGGACTTCCCGACCTTCACCAAAATTGTAGATGGATCCGTCGCCTCGTACTTTTCGGATCATTTCAGCCGACAGTTGATGGCTGGCATCATGGCTCAGGACTACCTCGGGCTGTGTCCCAAGCCAAGTCACCGGGTGGAGGGCGGCGGCGCGACGGGTGGATTGTGTTTTCAGGAGGCGTGGAAATCCATTGCCAGCGGTCACATGGACGTGTGCGTGGCGTACGGCTTCGAGACCATGTCGCATGTGGAGACGTGGAAGGGAAACGAGTTCATCGCATTAGCCTCCGACGTGTCGTTCGATTATCCCGTCGGGGGCTTTTATTCCGGCTACTATGCCATGATGGTGACACGGCACATGAAGGAGTTCGGCACGACCGTCGAGCAGATGGCGCACGTCAGCGTGAAGAATTACATCAACGCGTTCCACAATCCGTACGCGCAGAAGAGTCAGCGCATCAGCATCAAGGATGTGCGGAACGCGCCGATGGTGGCGTGGCCGTTGACGCGGCTCGACATCTGTGTGATGTCCGACGGCGCGGCGGCGACGATCCTGTGCTCGGAAGATGGATTGAGGAAACTCGAAGCCGCGGGGGCAAAGGTGACGCGTCCGCTCGTGAAGGTGACGGGCATCGGGCGCGGCACAGACATGATGCGCATGGCGGACCGTCCGCATGTGGATTATGACTTCTTCATGGAGAACTATGCCACCGAGCAGGAGAAATCGTCGGACGAGACGAAGGCATATTACAAAAAACTCTGGGAGCATGGCACACGCTATCCCGGAGTGCATTCGTTCAGGGCTGGACGCACCGCGGGCAACATGGCTTGGAAACACGCGGGCATCTCCGATCCACTGCACGAACTGGACTTCGTCGAACTGCATGACGCGTACACATCGTCTGAAATCCAAACCTACGAAGATTTGGGACTATGCCGCTACGGGGAGGGAGGTCCGTTCGCGGAATCGGGTAAGGCGTTCCTGCCGAACATTGACTATGGCTTGAAGTTAAAAGACAAGCCTGTCTGCGCGGTGAATCCTTCGGGCGGACTCATCGCCTGCGGACATCCTGTCGGCGCGACGGGACTGATGCAGGCTGTCTTTGCGGTGTGGCAGCTTCAGGAGACGATCAAAGCCCATTTCCGCGACGACCAGCTACAGGTCAAAGATGCGAAGCGGGGCGCGATCCATAGTCACGCTGGGACGGGGACGTATGTCACCGTCTCCGTTTTGGAAAGGGAGGGTTGAGTCATGGCAAAGTTACCGTCACAACGAGAAGAGACTTTGGGCGGGTTCGTCGTGCATGGCGTCCCGTTTCCGGTTGGCACGGATGAAGAGTCGCTGGAGTTTTTGAAGAAGATGGCGCCGATCCAGATCGAACAGGAATACAGAATCACGTACCTGCATTCGTACGGACAGGACAGCCCGTGGTTCGCGGCGCTGACGAATAAACGGCTGCTCGCTTCGCGCGACCCCGCAAGCGGATACACCACCGCTAACCCGCGCGGCCACGACATCTATTCGGGCAATGAGACCAAGTGGATCGACATCACAGATGTGCCTGCGCATGTTCATGCTTTCACGGTCTGTTATTTCGGCTCACAGGAGTTTTTGCCCGAATGTCCGTTCGTGCTGGCGTTGATCGAGTTCGATGGCGTGAACACGCTGCTGCTCACGCGCCTGATGGGCGTTGATCCCGATGCCCCGTCGCTGGATTGGATCGGCATAGATGTGAGTCCGCGCTTTTTGCGAAACTCCAAATTAAAGCCGACGGATGTGTATTTTGTGCCGAAGAGTGGGTAGTGGTCGAGTTTGAAGGATTAACCGCAGAGACGCAGAGAGCGCGGAGAAGACCTTTTAAAAAATCTCTGCGAACTCCGCGTCTCCGCGGTGAAAATTTTCGACGTTTAAACCTTCAAATGTTCCAACACGGCAACGGTTTCATCGTATGCCGCCTTACACAAATACGAACGCGCAGACTTCCCCAATTCACATCCCTTATCTCAAAACATAATAAAAATGCAAGTTTTCCCCATCCATTCCGGTACGGGCGTACCATTGAACCCGACTCCGCGCGGACGTAGAATGAATCAAAAAGGAGCATCAAATGAAATTCATGAAACTGCAAAACCTCTACCTGCTCAACGCGGCGTTGGCTCTCATCTTTTCGCTGGGACTGCTCTTCATGACCCCCACCATGCTGACCCTCTTCGGGTTTAACGATACAGCCGGCACAAGGCTGCTGGCGCAATTCATCGGCGTGGAACTGGCGGTCGGCGGGATGGTCACCCTGCTCGCCCGCGACGTCGCCGACCCCAAAACACGCAGCGCCATCAACTACTCGAACCTGATCGCCTGCGTGCTGGGTTTCGTCATTGCATTGAACGGCACGCTGACCGGCGTGATGAACGCGCTCGGCTATCTGCCCGTCGTCATCTACGCCGTTCTTGCGCTTGGTTTCGGTTACTTCCAATTCTTCAGGCAGGCGGGGTAACTTCCACCCACACAACATCAGCCGCTCAAACGGGGAGCATTCAAATGTTGTAGATTCTTTCCCAAAATTCACTCTGTACAAATTCCCAAAATGAACCGCCAAGTCGCCAAGAAAAAGAAGAAACTTGGCGGCTTGGCGTCCTTGGCGGTAAAAAAAAAACGAAAAATGTTCTGATAGGCGATTCTACAGAATCTGAATGCTCCCGCTCAAACGAGCGGCTTTCTTTTTCGTCGCATCCTGTGATACCATCGTCGTCCGTGTCATGAAACGCCGAATCCTCGCGACATGTATCGTCACCCTCCTGCTGCCCGCGTGCGCGCCGCAAGCGACTCCACTCCCCATCCCTTCACAGACGCCGACGTTTGCAAGACTCATTCCAACGCCGAGATACGACGTCCCGACGCAGGACCAGATCACAGTCACGCGGGAAGCGGCGGAGACGCCTCCCTCCGCGCCGATAACTGAATCCACATCCACAAACATTCCCTCCGCCGACAGCGCATGGATGGACCTGCCCGTAATCCCGTCGCCGGGCGAGAACATCCGCGAGATCTACAGGCGCGGCTTGTCGCTTGGCAACGACCCAAATGCCTTCTCCATTTTCGGCGATTGCCAGGCGAAACCCGATGAATTCTTCGGCGTTTTTGAAACCGACCCTTCGATTCTAAACACGCTCTCTCCCCAACTGCGCGAAACGGTGAAACGCTTCGACGGCTCGTTCAACCGCGAGAGTTCCACCGCGCAGGATGGAACGACACCCGGCGCGCTGCTTTGGTCGCAGTGGCACCGCGGCGAGTTTGGCTGCACGTTTCTCGAAACGCCCGTCGAATGCGAACTGCGGACCCACAGCCCCTCGTTCGTCATCATCCAGGTCGGCTCGCATTTCGAATCGCGCAACACGGAATATTTGCGCCGCGTCATCGTCCAGTTGATCGAGAAGAGCGTTGTGCCCATCCTCGCCACCAAAGCCGACAACCGCGAACTCGACCACCGCGTCAACCGCGACATGGCGCTGCTTGCCGCCGAATTCAACCTGCCGCTTTGGAATTTCTGGGCGGCGTTGGAACACCTCCCCAACCGCGGACTGTACACCCGCAAAGACCGCCCGCTGCAGGGCGATATTTACCTGACCGAAGAAGCGCAGACGATCCACCGCATGACCGGGCTTGAAGCGTTGGATATTGTCTGGCGTATGGCAGCGGGGCAATAATTCACCGCAAAGAACGCGAAGAAAAAACCACGCGTTCCCCGCGGATAACAAAAAAGATGACCACAAGGGTCATCCCAACTTTCCAACTTTCCAACTTTCCAACCTTAACCTTTCAGCGGCGGCGCGTCCTTATCGTACACAAAGACCTGCACATCCATTCCATCCGAGTTCAACATGTCCATTGCGGGCTGAAAGGTCGCGTCCTTGATCTTCTGCATGTCGCCTGCGGGAGCATACACCGAAACCCGCGCCTCTTCGTCGGACATCCTGGCGACTTTGATCTCCGCGCCCGCGCACGCGGCTTTGATAATGTCGGTCATCTTTTTAATGGCATCGTCAATGGACATAAGCGGCTCCCTTGAGTTTTGAAAAATTATAAACCAACTCAATCCTGTCACAATCTACGAAATGGTTAAGTGTCAATTTGCGTTCAGTTTCACCACCGTCACACCTTCGCCGCCTTCGGTATGTCCGCCCTCCTCGAATGACTTGACATACGCATGACCCTTCAACGCCTCGCGCACCGCCTGCCGCAGTTTACCAGTCCCCTTGCCGTGAATGATCCGCACCCAGGGAAGCCCCGCCAGATACGCCTGCTCCAAATATCGCTCCATCTTATCGAGCGCATCTTCAGACATCAGCCCGCGCAAGTCCATCTCCATGCCGGGGGAGGTTTTCACGTTTAACGTTGAAGGTTGCAGGTTGCTCAACTTTCGGCTTTCGACTTTTGGCTTTTGACCTTCAACCTGCAACTTGCTAACTCGTGCTAAATCCGACATCTTCGCCCGCACGCGGATCGTCCCGATCTGAACCTCCGCATCGGACTCACCTAAAGCTGTCACTACTCCCTCGGCATTCAACGTGCCGACAGTGACCCGCTCCCCCAATTTAAGCGCCGTGTTTGACGTTGAACGTTCAACGTTGGACGTCAGACGTTCGACGGGTTGTTCCACCTTCTCTTCCATCTTTTCCATCTCCGCCTCGATGGCTTTGATGGCTTGCAAAGGCTGGCTGGCTTTTTTCAACTGAGACTTCAATGAGTCAATATTTCGTTTCAAGACCGCCACTTCCAACTCACCTTCGGCGCGGGCTTTGGCAAGTGTCTCGCGGCGTTCGTCTTCTATTTTTTCGAGGCGCTTTTCAAGTTCCAAAGTCTGCTTTTCGAGCCTGACGCGGGCTTTTTCGAGTTTCTCGCGCTCACGGGAAGTTCGGTTGCGTTCCTTGCGGATGTCGTCCAGCAGTTTATCGGCGCGAAGGTCGAGCGGGTTGATCTCCGCACGCGCAGATTCGATGATGGATTGCGGCAGTCCCAGTTTTTGGGCAATGGCTAAGGCGTTGGACCTGCCCGGGAGACCGATGGTCAACTTGAAGGTGGGGCGAAGCGTTTTTATGTCAAATTCCAGCGAAGCGTTGACCACGCCATCCGTCGAATGGGCGAAGGTTTTCAGTTCGGGGTAGTGAGTCGCAACGAGGGTCATGCAGTTCGTGTCGAGCAGGTGACTCAAAATCGCGCGCGCAATGGCGGCGCCTTCCTGCGGGTCTGTGCCGGAGCCGAGTTCGTCGAAGATGACCAGCGAGCGGTGGTCTATTTTTTTGAGGATGCGGATGATGTTGGTGATGTGACCGCTGAACGTGGACAGCGATTGCTCGATGGATTGCTCGTCGCCGATGTCGGCATAGACCGATTTGAAGAAGGGCAGTTCCGAGCCGCTTTGCGCGGGGACGTGAAGTCCGCTTTGCGCCATGACCACGAGCAGACCGACGGTTTTCAATGAAACGGTTTTACCGCCGGTATTCGGACCGGTGATGACGATGGCGCGGGTCCCTTCGCGCGGGTCCACGTCAATGGGGACAACGGCGTCGGAATCGAGAAGCGGGTGGCGGGCTTGGATGAGTTTCAAAGTTGGCAGGTTGAAGGTTGCAGGTTTTTGTTCCTTCAACTTTGAACTTTCAACTTTCAACTCATGTATCATCGGCTCACTCGCCTTCAGCTCCTCCCCATATTTCGCCTTCGCAAACGCCAAATCCAACACAGCGAGATTTTCCACACCATATTTTATTTCACTGGCATGAGCGCCGACGATGGAAGAAACCTCCGCAAGGATTCGGCGTTCTTCATCTCGTTCGGCAAGCTGCAGTTCGCGGATTTCGTTGTTGGCTTCCACAACGGGCAGCGGTTCGACAAACAGCGTTGCCCCGCTCGATGACTGGTCGTGGATGATGGATTTGATCCTGCCTTTGAATTCAGCGCGCAGTGGAATCACGTAGCGTCCGTCGCGCTGGGTGATGATTGGCTCCTGCAGCATCGAAACCGTCTTGGTATCGGTTACGTATTTTTGCAGGCGGCTCATCAGCCGGTCATGCGCGGTTTTTAATTTGCGGCGGATGTCGGCGAGAGTCGGCGAGGCGGAATCCAGCACCTCGCCGCGGTCGGAAAGGACGCGGGTGATGGCGTCCACAATGCCGTGCGTATCGGGGAGTCCATCCGCGATCAAGGCGAGGCGCGGATATTCATCTTCTTTTTTCTCGAAGGTCTTTTTCAACTCGCGGCACGAAATGAGCGTGGATTTGACATCCAGCAATGCGTGCGGGTCGAGGACTCCGTTGCGGGCAGCGAGGTCCGCTGCGGGGCGGACGTCGTGCGCCGCGCCGATGCTCGCATCCTGAATGGAGAGCAGTTTGCGCGCCTCGGTTGTTTCGGCAAGGCGGGAAACGGCGAGGTCGTAGGAATCGGTTGGGTCAAGTCCGCGCGCGAGTTCCATCGAAGCGGAAAAATCGCAAAAGCCTGCGAGCCGTTCGAGAATTTTCGGATATTCGAGTACGTTGAGAGTCTTGCTGTCCATGGTGGGGAGATTATACTTTGGAGTAGCACAAGTCTATAGACTTGTGCTGCGAGGAGAATACGATGAGACTACAAAATAAAATCGCCATCATCACCGGAGGGACATCCGGGATTGGGAAAGCCACCGCGCTTCGCTTCGCGGACGAGGGCGCAGACCTGGTCGTCACGGGGAGACGTGTCAGCCTGGGGAAGGCTGTCGAAGCGGAATGCAGGTCGAAGGGAGTCCGATGCGTTTTCGTGGAGGCGGATCACTCAAAGGTCGAAGACTGTCAGAGAGTGGTGGATGCCGCACTTAAGGAATTCCATCGCATCGATATTTTGTTCAACAACGCGGGCATTGTCACGAAGGGGACGGCGGAAACAACCAGCGAGGAGACCTGGAAAAGCACGATTGAAATCAACGTGACAGCGGTGTGGCGGATGAGCAGGCTTGTGATTCCCGTCATGAAAAAACAGGGGCGCGGCGCGATTGTCAATAACGGCTCGGATTGGTCGGTGGTGGCGGGCAAGGATGCGTTCCCATACATCATGAGCAAGGGCGCGGTTGGGATGATGACGAAGGCAATGGCGCTTGATTACGCGCGCGATGGAATCCGCGTGAATGCGGTCTGCCCCGGCGATACGTTTGTGGATCGCTGGATGGAGAAGGGATATTTCGAAGGTTCCGACCCGGTGACGGCGGAAGAGGCAATCAAGGAATCAAGTTCATATATTCCGATGGGACGGTTTGGCAAGCCGGAAGAGATCGCCAATGCGGTTGTCTTTTTGGCGTCGGATGAGGCGTCTTTTGTGACGGGTCATCTGCTGTTGGTGGATGGCGGGAATACGGCGCAGTAGTTTTCTGTAAATTCAGATACAATCGGGCAATTATCTGTCGAATAATATTCAAGGAGAAAAAATGATCGTCGTCTCGGACATGATGGGCACGTTGACCACCGGCTCGCCCTTTTTGGGGCTGGTGGATTGGGTCAAACATAATCAAAGCAAGCTTCGCGCAAACTGGTATATGGCTTCCATTACACCGTCGTATTTGCTGGCGAAAAACGGCTGGATCGACTGGCAGGCATGGGGGCAAAAATTAATGGTGGACAGCCTCGCTTACATCAAGGATGCCACGCCGGAAAAAGTGAAACACGCCTCCGAGTGGACGGTGGAACACAACTTATGGAAAAACCGCCGCGAAGATGTCATTGCCCGGTTGGTCAAACACCGGGAAGACGGCGCAAAGGTTTACATCGCCAGCAGTTCCGTCGAGCCGTTCATCGAGCCGTTTGCCCGGCGCATCGGCGCGGAAGCCATCGGCTCGGCTGTTGAAATCGTCAACGGGCGGTTGAAGATGGTCGGCGAGCTTGTCGCAGACGAAAGAAAGATCGAGCAGGTGTTGAGCCGCCTCGGCGTGGATCGCGTGGACGTTGCCTACGGCGATACGATTCTCGACGTGCCATTGCTCGAACATGCCGACCATCCTGTGGCGGTCTATCCTGAAGCGAGGTTGAAGGTCATCGCGCGGGAACGCGGCTGGGAAATCATCGGCGACACGCCAAGCTACGGATAATGTCATTGCGAGTGACGCCTCGCGCCACGAAGCAATCTCGAAACGCCATAGGCGAGGAAAAATTCCAATGGAACGAACGACCATTCGCAGGTCCAGAAAGAGGCGGGCGGAGAATAAAATTTATTTGTGCGCCCCAGTCAACGCGCTCGTCGAGGGTATTTACGAGCAGAACATCCCATTTTCAGAAATCAAAAAACACGGGGATTTTGGGATCGGCACGTTCAACGATCTCGACGGTGAAATGCTGATGATGGATGGCGAGGTGTATCGCATCGCCGCCGACGGAACGGTTGCTCTTGTTTCTGACGACGATGCCCGCACCCCGTTCGCCTGCGTGACCTTTTTCCAACCATCCAGCGAAGAGACGCTGACGGACGAGATGAGTCACGATGCCTTCCTGAAATGGATGACGGAGTTGATGCCCTCGCCGAATATTTTTTATGCGTTTCGCATCACGGGCGAGTTTGCGTATGTGAAGACGCGCTCGGTGCCGAAGCAGGAGAATTACCGTCCGCTGGTGGATGTGGCAAAGGAACAGCCGACGTTCGAGTTCAACAATGTAAGCGGCGTGATGGTCGGTTTTTACACGCCATCGTTCATGTCGTCGGTGAGCGTGCCCGGCGCGCATTTGCATTTCCTCACCGAAGGACACAACAGCGGCGGGCATTTGCTCGAATGTCGTCCGCGCAATATCAAATTTGAACTGCAATTTTTGTACACGCTGGAGTTATCCCTGCCCGTCGCGCTCGATTATCTCACCTGGGATTTTCAGCGCGATATTGGCAAAGACCTGGATAAAGCGGAAAAATAAAACGGAGGAAAAATGAAAAAGCCAAATTGGACCTGGATCGGCATCATGTTCGGTGTAAGTTTATTTTTAGGGTACGTCATTTTTGCGGCGGCGGTTGGCGCATTTCTCCCCGCGATCAATACCGTTTCGAAACCGCTTGTATGCCGGGGCGAATTCGAGATCGAAACCACGCGCTATTCCTACAAGCCCGGTCAGTTTGGCTGGCAGCACAATGTCTACTGTGATGGAAAGGACATTACGCTTCCATCCATTCTTGTAACCGGAATGTTCTTTTCGCTTCTTTGCTTCGCCGTCATCCTGATCCGTTTCCCCGGCTTTATCTTCCACCCTGAAAACTTCGGCGAACTCGCTCATGACCTGAAGTCCGCGAAAAAATCGGGGGGCAAAAGTTCGCTCGAACGCATGGCTGAGTTAAAGGAAATGCGCGATAAAAACCTGATCTCGGATGCGGAGTACGAACGCACAAAAGATGAAATCATGAAGGAACTTTAGACGCAGTGGAAAACGTTTGAGCGAAAAAGGATTTATTTTGACAGACAAACCACCCGCAGTCAAACAACAGCATCTCAGCCTTTTGATCTTGTCCTTTGGGCTTTTGCTCGGCGCGTTTGTGCGTTTCCTGCCGACGTTGATGGTTGGTTACCCCGTGACCGACGGCGGCTTGTTTTATGAAATGGTCGAGGCGCTTCAAGCCAACCAGTATGTTCTGCCCGCCTTTGTGAGTTACAACGGCATCGAAATCCCGTTTGCCTATCCGCCGCTCGGCTTTTACATCACCGGCGCGGTTTCCGATTTCACCCACATGCCGCTGATCGAAGCCTTCCGCTGGGTCCCAGCCGCCAGCAGCATTCTCTTCACCATCGCCTTTTATCCGCTGGCATCCACAATGTTGAGATCGGAATTCAAGGGCGCCCTGGCAACGGTGTTCTTTGCCCTCCTGCCGCGCTCCATTTCCTGGTATGTCATGGGCGGGGGCGTCACCCGCGCGCCGGGAACTTTATTCATGCTGCTCACCCTTTTCGGCGCCTGCAAGTTATTCACCCAACCATCAAAAAAATATCTCCTGCTCACCATCCTGTTTGGAAGCGGTGTTGTACTCAGTCACCCGGAAGCTGCCATGCACACCGCAGCGCTCTGTGCTGCGATGTGGTTGTTTTACGGCAGGTCGAAAGAAGGGATGAAGAACGCGATGCTGACCGCGTTGGGAATCCTTCTCTTGACCTCGCCCTTCTTCGCAACCGTCATCGCGCATCACGGACTCGACCCGTACCTGAATGCCGCCCAGACGGGTTTTCAATCCCCTCTTGCCTGGGTCGCCCTGCTCACCGGCTCCTTCGCCGACGAAAAATTCGTAACCTTGATCTCGGCTCTGGCTTTGCTTGGGCTCATTGCGGCGTTCCTGCGGCGGGAATTCCTTTTGATTGTATTTCTCTTTCTGCCCGCCGCCATCGATCCCCGCAGCGCGGCATCCATTTCGACGTTCGCCTGGGCAATGCTGGCAGCCATCGCCTTTGCGGATATTGTCCTCCCCGGCGTCTACACCCTGACGAAAAAGGATCACACCGATCTCGATTTTGAAGAAAACTGGCATATCTATTTCATGAAAAGCGCGGGGGTAAAAATCGCGCTGTCCGCCCTTATCTTTTACGCCTTCTCCGGCGCAATGCTTTCAGTTCAGGTTTATCCCAAAATCAGCCTGACGAAATCCGACCGGGATGCCATGGCGTGGGTCGCGGAGAACGTCCCATCGCAAAGCCGTTTTGTCATTTTAACGGGCGGCTCGGAAGCCTTTTCCGACTCGGTTTCGGAGTGGTTCCCGGTGCTTGGAAAAAGCGTCAGCCTGGCTGCCATTCAAGGCTATGAGTGGATGCCGGATAATCTCTTCCAAAAAAGAATGGCGGACTATTACCGGCTCCAAGCGTGCATGAACAGGACATTGGAATGTGTCGAAGAATGGGCGTCAGCCAGCGGGCAGGATTTCGATTACATCCTTGTCTCGCAGGATGGACTGGAAGACAGCGAAAATCCGCTCGTTTCATCGCTCAAGGAATCGGCAAACTACACGCCTCTCTACGAAAAGGGTGACGCGGCAGTGTTCAGGGCTGGAAAATAACCCCGTCATTTCATCTGGCTGTTCAACGCCTGCGCGAAGACTTCCGCCATTTTCTGGATATTGATCTCTTCTGAAACGATGCGAAACGACTCCGCGCCCATCCTTCGCAAACGCGCCATATCGGATAGCGCGTCTTTCATTGTGGAAACCAGCGCATCGTAATTCTCCGGCTCGATCTGCCACCCATTTCCCTCGCGGACAAGGTCATCCTGCGTGCCGTCTCCCTTTGCAACGATGACGGGAAGTCCATGACTCATCGCTTCCTGCACAGCAAGCCCCCCGGTTCCCGGCAGGACGAAGAGATCGGCTTGCTCGAAGTATCGCTTCAGCTCCGCGCCGTGTTTCGCGCCAATGAATTCTGCGGACGGATAAATTTCTTTCGCAAGCGATTCCAGCGCGGCGCGTTCGGGTCCATCGCCGACAATGAGCAGGTGAGGCTTGGATTCCATTCCGGCGCAGGCGCGCAACAGGGAATCGACTCGTTTGCGAGCTTGTAATCGTCCGACAAATAATAAAACAGGTTTGACGTTGAACGTTGAACGTTGAACGTTCAACGTCGGCGCGGATGAAACAGAATTATGCGCGACGAAAATCTTTTCGCGCGGGAAGCCGAGCGCGGCATATTCCTCCGCGCCGCGCTGGCTGTATGCGATCATCCCGTCAAATTGATCGATAAAACGTTCCCAAAGTCCGCTTTGCTTTGGCGCGCCCAGCCCCCACCCAATGACCTTGCGTCCGCGTTCACGCATCCATTTGACGGCGGCAGGCGTGGAAAGATAACGCGGATTGGCTTCCACAATCAGCGCGTCGGGATTCCAATTTTCGAGCCAGTTGATAAATCCTCGTTGATAGCATAGATAAAACGCGCCGCCAAACAAATGAACGTTTTTCGCCTCGACATGACGGGCAAGCTGGGTCGTACCACCCGCGATCATTTCTTCGGGACGGGGCTGTCCCGCAAATAGACTCATGCCACCCTCGCAGTTACTTGCAAGCAAATCAAAGAACGGCACGCGATACCCCGGCAGGACGCGCTGCTGCAGTCCAAGCCTTCCCTTAAAATTCATTTCGCCTCGCAGCGGGAAAATATAACGGCATACTCATCATGGTACTCTTCGCACCAAAGATTTGACTCGGAGACCGCCCCCACCAGTTTTGGCTGTCCCGCCGTGGAAAGCAAGAGCAGATTGATGCCTTCACGGTCGAACATCTCCTGCCAATCTTCGGCGCGGCTAACCTGCACATACTCGCTCCATTGATCGGGCGGATAGGCGTTGAAGCGGCTGTCCATCCACGGTTTACAGGAAGGCAGAGCAAAAGACAGATAGCCGCCAAAGGCGTAGTCTGCCCAAAGGTTTGAACAGGCATGGGGATGTTGAGCCAGCCATTCTGTCGCGGAAAGAGGCGTGGTGGACATCTCGTAAACGGAAACAGAGTCGCCCATCCAACGTTCACGAAGACCTGGTAGAAAGATCAATGGAATCGTCAACATGAAAATGCCAAATCCGTAGTTGAGCGTGGGAAAGGTTTGTGTGGGCTGGACGAGTCGTTTTGCCCATTCCGAAAGAAACACAGCGGTGAAAATGGCAAGGAGGATATGAAACCAGATGACATAACGCAAACCGCTGAGAGCGAGCCAGCCGAAGCCGAGAAACCAAACCCATTCGAGCATGGAAAGTTTACGCGGCGAAAAGGCTGCGAGCGGAGCAAAGGCAAGAAGCCATGCAAAGAAGATGTTCATCTGCCAGCCGACATTGCTCGGCGGTGCCCACTCGAACGCAAACCAGTGGTCGGACGGCGAGTTTAGCATGAAGACGATATATTTCCACACGCTGATGCCCTGCGGATTGATCAGCGTCGCAAGGAACATCAGACCCAATGCAAAGGCTAACGTTTTCCTTTCGCCTTTTCCAAAGAAAAAAGCCGCCCCCGTCAATACGAACGGCAGGATGAAAGAGCCGTGCAGGTTCGCCCAAAGCAAGGTGACAACAGGTAAAACCCAAAGATATTTTTTATTCCCGTTTTGCCAATGCAAAAGACTCCACAGGCAAAACACAAAAAGCGGATAGGCAGGCAACTGTGAACGCACAGACCAATTATTCGCGCTGGCTATGCCAAGAATGAACACAAGGATGGTCGCAAGCCGGGCGTTGGATACATCGCGCGCCATTACCCAGATCATGCCGTAGGTGATCGCAATCAAGATGCCGCGCAATAAAAATATGCAAGTGATTCCGCCGACGTTATAAATAAGGTAAAGAATAACTCCCGCCAACCAGGGTTGATAGACAATGGGACGTCCTGCCTGGCTCCAACTGATCGTATCGATTATGGGAACAGCGCCGTTTTGAACCGTCTCCTGTCCCACGCGCATCAGCCACCAGAAATCCTGCGGCTGTATCTCGAGCAGGAGCGCAATGCCAATCAGCGGCATCAATGCAATACTTAGCCAGAGGAAGTCGCGGGAATGATATTTGCGGGAAAGCATTCAAAGTCCTATGTTTGCCGTCTACTATCTATCGTCCAACAAAACTTTGAGATACGACTCGACCATTTTATCGAGACCGAATTCCGACTCCGCGCGCCTCCGCGCCGCCGCCCGAAACTGACTCTGTTTCTCCAGCGCTTCCCCCGCCGACGCCGCCAGCGCGTCCGCATTGGGTGTTTCCAACCTCCAGGGATTCGCCCCGTATGGCGCGACGCGCCCCGCATCTTCGCCGACCAATTCCTTGAGCGAACCCGTATCGAACCCGATAACAGGCAATCCGCAAGCCAGCGCCTCGATGACCGAATTCGGGCAGGGCGGGTTGACCTCCGCGCAGTACATCAAATGCGACGAACGAGCCAGTTTGGGAATATCCTCACGCGGAACCGTGCCAAGCAACTTCACCGGCGTTTTGCTTTGCATCTTGCGTCGAGTGGCATCATCCACCGCTCCCGCCGCGACGACTTCCATCGGGTGTTTCGCGGACATTTTCTCTGCTACCGAAACCGCGTGGAACAAACCCGAATTCAATCCGCGCGCGAGGCTGCCTTCGAGTAAAAGCATGCGGTACTTGTCGGTCGGGCGCTCGGACTCGCCTTCGGGAGTGTAGGTCTGCAAATCCACGCCGTTGATGATGACGGAGGCAGGCGCGTCCGCAACGCCATACCAATCCTCCCACCATTTGCGGATGAATTGACTTTGGTAAATGACCCTGTCCGCAAAATGGCTGCGGATGAGCGAAAGCATGAAGTTCCCGTACTCTGCGCGGACGGTGTATTTGAGTCCCGACCATTTCACGCGATGCACCCAGTTGATGCCGTCCAATCTTTGGACGACGCGAATGCCTCGTCGGCGGACCCGGTTCAGGTCCGGGAGGAAGCGCGTGCCTGCAATGACAAGGAGGGCGTCGAACTTGTCATCCAGATCATGGGTCACGTGGATGTTGCGGGCTTTTAATCCCTGCTCGAATTTCAAACGAAAGGACGCCATGCCGCCCGTCCCCTGCACGAATGGCGTGATGCAAATACGGGTCATGGGTAAAATTATAACGTAACGGATTTATGGTATCCTTTGCCCAACACCATTCGGGAGACATTGTTCATGTATATTGCCATCGAGGGCGTGATCGGCGTGGGAAAGACCACGCTCGCCCGCCTGTTACAACCCGTCTTTGAAGCAGAAGTATTGTTGGAGGTTTTCGAGGAAAATCCGTTCCTCTCCGATTTTTATGCCGACCGCGCGCGTTACGCCTTCCAAACCCAGATATTCTTTTTATTAAGCCGCTACCGCCAGCAGAACAACAACGTGCCGAACATCCTCGCGGACGGGAAAAACCTGCTCGCCGATTACACCTTCGCAAAAGATGCGCTGTTCGCAGGCATCAACCTGAAAGGCGATGAACTGGAAATGTATCACAAAGTACATGAGGCGCTCGGAGAGAAGATACCCAAGCCCAACCTGCTTGTTTACCTGCAAGCCTCCACCGAAACGCTCATGCAGCGCATCGCCTTCCGCGACCGCCCGTACGAGCGGCAAATGGAACGCAGTTACATCGACGAGTTGAACATGGCATACGAGGAATTCTTCTCGAAGCCGTACGACCACACCCCCATATTGAAAATCGATACCAACGACCTCAACATTATCCAAAACGCGGAGCATCTCAAGCAGGTCGAAAACCGCATCCGCGAAACGCTGGGGCTGGCTCCCTTCCAACCCGCCCTGCCTTTGAAATAATCATGCGCGTTACTCGTGAATCCCTCATCCGCATTGCAAAAGAAACCGCGCAGGAGCGGGCGTATAACGACTCCGACATCATCGCCGCCTACCTGACCGGCTCCCTGCTCACCGTTGACCCCATGCTTGGCGGCGCAACGGATATTGACATCGTCTTCGTCCACAAGAACCAACCCGACAAGCCGCGCGAGTTCGTCAAACTGACTCCCGACTTTCATCTCGATATTTCGCGCCGCGCAAAGGACGAGTTCAAAGCCCCGCGCGAATTGCGCGGCGATCCCTGGCTGGGCTACGAAATGTACGATCCCATCCTGCTTTACGAACGCGAAAAATTCTTCGACTTCGCGCAAGCCAGCCTGCGGGCAGGCTTCGAGTTCGAACAGCCGCCGCTCACCTTGCAGCGCTGCCGCACGCTTCTCAGTCATGGTCGCGGCATTTGGATGGACATCTCCGAATTCGAGGGCGAGGCGGGTCCCGGCGAAATTCGCAAATACATGAAATCGCTTTTCCACGCCGTTAACGCGGTTGCGGAGTTGCACGGTCCACCCTTATGGGAGCGCAGGCTTCTGCTCGATTTCCCCGCCCGCGCCGAAGCCGCGCAAAAGCCCGGCATGGTTGCGGCGGCGTACAGTCTCATTGGCGCGAACAAAGTGGATGCGGAAAAGGTCAAAGGCTGGATGGGCGATTGGAAAGCCGCCTTCACAGCGGCATGTGGAGAAAAGGATGTGGACCTGCGCATCCACAAGACGCGCATGAACTACTACGAAAAAGCCATCAACGCCCTGCTCGCAGGCGAGACGCCTCTCTCCGCGCTCTGGCCCGTCCTGCATACCTGGACATTATCCACGTCCGTGCTGGGCGGCGATCACCTCAAATTCTGGCAAAATGCCTGCAACGACCTGGGCGTGTTGGGCGATTCCTTCAACGAGCGCGTGCAAGGACTCGACCACTTCCTCGATGAGATCGAAATTGTGCTGGAGGAGATCGCCGCCGCCAACGGTCTCGACGGGAGCGCTCAAAAGTTGTTAGGTAGCGATGGGTAAAGCGGCGCGTTTGGAAGCCAAAATATCCCATTGTCCACTGAGCCAAGCAGCGCGCGCTTTAG
>JAGUZU010000098.1 GCA_020060625.1 Anaerolineales bacterium
ACCACAGAGAACACGGAGATCACGGAGAAACCCTTTTTGAAATCTCTGTGGACTCTGTGCGCTCTGTGGTGAAATCTCTTTCGGCTTGTCCGAGTTAGGTTAATTAACTATACAGTTTTCAGAATGAGGTTTCAAGATTTTTAACGAGATATCCCTGAAAGCGCGCGGCTTTCAGGGATATTTTGCAAGCACTTATTTTATGCGGACGCTGTCCGCGACGGTTTTACCAGCCGCCGAAACCGGCGTGATCCGGGCTAAGATATTCGAGTCCGGTAAATCCGGCGCACGGGTCATTATAGACAGATTGGATGGTTGCGAACTCGCTCCAAATATCCGGTCCGATCTCTGTCCCATCCGCGGTGTACCAGACACCTCCGCTTTTTATCGCGCTGGCAGGGACTGCGATGATCTTGGTGAAGTAGACCCAGTTGCAGGTCGAACCGCCATCCTCGTAGGAATCCATCATGTGATTGGTCTCCCATGCCCCGGAGCCGATGTAGCTGGAGTAGCCGTAGTGCCGATCCAGCGCGCCATCGCCATCACAATCTTGATTGGATATCCAGGCATCGTTCCACTTCATCAAAAGCCGGGTGGAGCGATAGGGCCAGTACCACTTCGACGCGGCGGATGGGTTGGCGGCAAGGTATGCGGCATCATCGCCCGCGTAGGGCGGCAGACCATCGCTTCCCAGATAGGTGTTGGCGTATGACCCCTTAAACATGTGAGCCTGATAGTTGTATCCATAGGCGTTATAGCCTACGGGAATTGGCTCGCCATGCAGATAGTGCCCGGGCGAATAGGTAAGCACTCCTTCCTTGAGGGTTGTGCAGGAGCTTTTGGCGGAAACGGCTTTTCCTGTGAACAATGCGACGACGACCAGGCACAGGATCAGAGAAATAACAAGGTTCTTTTTCATTTGGCGTCCTTTCTTTCGAAGAGCAATGGTTTTACGGGCTGCTCGACACAAAATGTAATCGTTATAAACCTCCTTCCACCTGCCCGTTTAAATAAACGAACCGGCATTCGTGGCCGGTTTCGCTATTGGCTCTCCAGAGATATCCCCATCGGACGAACGGGGAAGCGACCAAATCAAGTCACTGGGTCACAGCCTCCACAGTTGATATTTAAGATGTGTTGGGTTGAACTTCTAATATGCCCGCTATAAACGGCACATTACCATTATAATGATTTTGAATCAGGATGCAATAGACATTTAAATATCATGTTATTCAAAACCTTTCGCCATATTCTCGCAATTTTGATCCTGCCCGTTATGGTGGTGCTTGTGATTCCCGCATGGTTGTTTGACTCCTTTGCGGAGTACGATACCCGCTGGGTCGGGATGACCTCCCTGACATGGACGGGTTTAATCGCGGGGACATTATTCGTATGGATCGGGTTCATGCTGTTCGTATGGTGCGTAAACTTATTTGCGATTGTCGGGCAGGGGACACTGGCTCCGTGGGACCCGACCCGGAAACTGGTTCTCGTCGGACCGTACCGCCACGTCCGCAACCCAATGATCGGCAGCGTGGCAATGATGTTGATGGGGCAATCCCTGTTCTGGGGGTCGTGGGTCATTGGGCTTTGGGCGGCGAGTTTCATTCTGATCAATCACATTTATTTCATCGCTTCAGAGGAGCCGGGTTTGGAAAAGCGTTTCGGGGGAAGTTATCTTGAATACAAAGCCAATGTCCCCCGTTGGGTCCCGCGCCTCAAACCCTGGATGGGTTGAGAAAAAAATGACAGGGGAGCGCGGGCAGGAGCGGCACTCCCCTGCCCTAATCAGTGGGATCTTGTTTCGAGAAATATTTTTACGACCTTGGGATCGAATAGTTTGCCAGCCTGTTCGCGGATATATCGATACGCGTCTTCGCGCGACCATGCCTTGCGATAGGGGCGGTCGGACGTGAGCGCGTCGAAGACATCCACCACGGCGAACACCCGCGCGGAAAGCGGAATCTCCTCCTCTTTGAGTCCGCGCGGATAGCCGCTTCCGTCCCATCGTTCGTGGTGGCAGTAACAGATTTCCAGCGCGCGATTCAAGTACGTGATGGGCGAAAGCATTTGATGGGCATACGAGGGATGCTGCCGCATGATGTCCCATTCGTTCTCCGTGAGATCGCCCGGCTTGAGAAGGATCGAATCGGGGATTCCCATCTTCCCAATATCGTGGAGCAGGGCGCCGCGCCGCAGGTCGGCTTGCTCCGCTTCGCTCATTCTCATTTTTTTGGCAAGTTCCAATGCCATTTCTGTTACTCGCCGGGTGTGCCCTTCCGTTTCCCTGTCGCGCAAATCCAACGCGCGCGACCAGCCTTCGATGGTGGCGTCGTACGCCAGCAGGAGATCTCTGTGGGATTTTTGCAGGTTTTCCAGCAGGGATGCGTTTTCCATTGCGATGGCTGCCTGGGTGGCGAGGGTCTCAAAGTAGTTGACCCAGTCCGGTTCGGGCTTTAATGGTTTTCTGTGAAAAAGCTCCAGCACGCCTCTGACCTGCCCTTTTACGACCAGGGGGGTGACATAATGCGAGACGAAGTTTTCATCCGCCAACAGCGAGGAGCGGCTGAATGTGTCGCGGGCAAGTTTCAGGTCCGGGCAGGAGGCGGTTTTGTAGGTCAGGGCGGCGCGTCCTGCAAAATCATCCCCAAGTTTGATCTGCGACTTTTCAATGGCATGTGTTTTGAAGCCAAAGCCCGCGGCGTATTCCAGCGTATGATTGAACGGATTCAACGACAGGATGCTGGCGGCGTCCACTGTCAGTTCGGTCTTGACATGCTTCAAAATTATGTCGAGCGTGATGTCCAGATTCAGGTTGCTGGTAATGGCGATGTCGATCTGATGCAGGGCAAGCAGATGCCGAATCTGTTGTTCGTGCTGTTCATGAAGCAGGGCGCGGTGAATGGCGCTGGCGGCGATGTCGGCGATTGCAACAAGCAGGCGCAGGTCCTGTTCTGTGATTTCCTTCCGGCGCGCTATCCATAACGCGCCAATGGCTTCCTCCCGCGCAATGAGCGGAACGGATGCGAGGCATTGCGAGTCGCCCAACAAGTCGGGGCGATAAAAGAGCGGGTCGTCTCCTGCGTGGTTGTTGAGGTAGGGTCTTTTATTTGCGATGACCCAGTTACAGACGCCTTCTCCGGGCGGGATGACCAGCCCCTTCATCTTTTCGCCAATCGCTCCCTGTCCCATTTCGTCGATGAAACCGTCGTTATGCGGGTTGGGCAATACGAGGACGACGCCGTCCGCCTCGAACAACTCCTCGAGCTGATTCATGATCACATTCAGAATCTCAGCCCGGGTCATTGCCTGCCTTAATGCGGAGCTGACGGCGATGACGGCTTTGCGCTCGAGTTCATGTTGTTTGCGCTCGGTAATATCGCGGACAATCCCGATGAAATTGCCGTTATCCAGCATTTTCCCGCTGATCTCCACAGGGAGAAGCGCGCCGCTTTTGGCGACCAGGGCGCGTTCCGATATGATGCTTTTCCCGGCTCGCAATTCGTCGAACTGTATGGGTTTTTCCATCTGACTTTCGATGCTGGTCAAATCTCTCATATTCAGTTTCAGTATCTCTTCGCGCGTGTATCCCAGCATGGCGCATCCGCTGGGGTTTACGTCTATGTAGTTGCCCTGCGGGTCAGCGGTGAATATGCCGTCGCTTGCCTGTTCGATGAGGGTGCGGTAGCGTTCGTCGCTTTCGTGTTGCGCCAGGATGGCTCTTTCCCTTTCAGTGACATCGATCAGGCTGAAGACCAACCCGCTCACATTGCCGTTCGCTTCCTTCACCGGCTGGAGAGTCCAGTTCCAATAGGTTGTTCCACGCTCCGGGTGTTCGGCATAAACAAAAGGCTTGGCATAGGCTATATAAGGGTTTCCGGTTTCCACAACATTCTGGAAGATTGCCTTGTTTTCCTCGTTCGGATAGAGGTCGAAATGGTTTTTGCCCGCGAAGTACTCCGGCGTTTGTCCGTCCGCTTCGGCATAGGCGCGGTTGACGCGGATGAAGTTGAAATCCTTGTCCAGGTAGGCGATCATGAATTCGGTCGCGGCGAAGATGCGCTCCAGCAGGATGCTGTTTCTCCTCAGTTCCTCCGCCGCGCGTTTATGTTGGGTGAGGTCAACAAAAGTGACGATGTTTTTTTGACCGATGGAAGAAAAGCGGATTTCAACCTGGCGCGTCAAACCATCCTTGCAGATAACCTCCGCCTCCATCGGCTCGATCTGACCTTTCGCCTTTATGGCTTTTTCGACCTTTTCCTTCCATTGGGCTTTTATTTTTTTTCTGTATTTTTCATCCGGGTACGCAAGAGGCCACCAATGCGCCACGTCCGGCATTTCTGCAACAGTGTATCCGAACAGCTCGATGAATTTTCGATTAACAAATTCGACACGCTCAGCCTTCCCTGAAGAAACGATCATTGCCACAGGCGAAGATTCTATTAATTGTTTTAATTGATTTTCCGTTGCCCCGCGCGCCCCGCTCTGCCGTTTTCTTTCCCCAAAATGATCCTTCTGGTTGCGCCCTCGCATGAAAGCCTCCAATTATTAAGACGCAGAACCCCTCGATGCACACTTCTTATTTTGACATATTTACAGGTTATTTTCCACTATTATAAAGAAGTCCCTGAGAGAGCGTTTCTTAAATAGATATCTTGCAAAAGTCGCCTATAGGTCAGGCTTTTAGCCTGACGCTCTTCTGAAAATTGATATAGGATGGGTTGAAAACCCGCCCTACAAATAC
>JAGUZU010000083.1 GCA_020060625.1 Anaerolineales bacterium
ATTTTGCAGCGCATGCATCACATGCGAGAATTTGGATGGGTCGAACGCCGCCCGCTCGATGTCGTTCCCGCGAATGGACACGACGCTGGGAACGCCCAAATACTTCCCCGCATACACGCCGACAAATCCCGCCATCGGAAGAAAGTAAGCATGGATCAGGTCGAACGGCTCGCGTTTGTGTTCTTCTGCAATGAGTTCGAACCAAGCCGCCAGCGTATCGTCCACGCGCCTGCGCGCGCCGAAGCGCGTCACGTGGACTCTGCCCGAGCGTTGAGTCTGCTTGATGGTGGCTGGCAGGTTGGAGGTCGGGGCGAAGAGGCGGGTGTCATGTCCAGCCGCGGCGAGTAACTCCCCCAATCGTCCTGCTGAGATTGCGAGACCGCCGATGTCTGGTGTATACTTTTCGGAAAGCAAGGCTATTTTCATATCTTTATTCCATGTCATTGCGAGCCGCAGGCGAAGCAATCTCCTCATTGAATATGGGATTGCTTCCCTTCGGCAGGCTCAGGACAAGCGTCGGACTAAAGCCCTCCTCGCAATGACATCAGAGGTCCTTATGGCTGAACAATGCGAAATGATCATCGGTTATCTGGTGCCGCACCAGTGCGAAAACCCGTCGTTGGGGAAGTGTGTGAAGTGCGGGCGCGGGTATTGCGACGAGCATACCAACCAGACGCGGGAGGGGCGCGTGTGCCTCGCCTGCCAGCAGGGACTTGAGATGCCCGTCGCCCTGCCGATTGCCGCCGCTTTGTTCACTCCGAACGATCTCGATACCTTTGGAAGAGCCAGCATGTGGGACGATAACGACAGCGGGGACATGTTTTCGGATTTGAGTTAAATTCCTTAAACACGAAGGACACGAAGTACACCAAGGTTTAAGATCAAAAAGATTTAATCCTTCGTGACCTTTGTGTTTAATAAGGACCTATCGTCTCCCAAATCTCTTTATTCTCATCTATAAAATCATCGCAGCGCGCGCACGGCTTGAGCGCGGGCGGGTGCATGTTCAGGCGGATTTGGCGATACGAAGCGCCTTCCCAAATTTCCTTGAACGATTGATGGATGATGTTGCCAAGCGGGGGGATTTTCTCGCGCGTCATGCAGCAGACGTAGACATTGCCGTTGAAATCAATCAGCGTATGCGTCCACGGCGCGTAGCAGGGATGTGTGTCGTAGAAGCCGAATGCGTATCTGCCCGCGCGTCCCAAGCGGACCTCGGACTCGTCTCGCCCAAATGGAAAAGCGTTTTCATCCGAAACGATCAGCCCCAATTCGAGCGCGCGTTCGGCGATGCGCGGCGCGATCTCTTCGTTGAACTTGGCAATGTCCTTCTTCCGCATCGAAAGAATTTCACCGCAATGGTCATCCACAGGGATCAGGTTGATCCCGTCCGCGCCGAGTTCGTGCGCCAGGTCTGGGAGCGTGGCGAGCGTCACGTAGTTTGTGCGGCTGACCACGGTGTTGATGCGGATGGACAGTTTGCCTTTGTGTTTGTAGCGGCGGAAGAGTTCGACTGCTTTCGTTGTCGCTTTGAATGCGCCTTCCACGCCGCGGATCTTCTCGTGCATCTTGCGGATGGGCGAGTCAATGGAAACGTTCACCCCACGCAGACCCGCCTCCACCAGCCGCTTGGCTTTCTCTTTTGTGATGAGCGTTCCGTTGGTGGTCATGGTGACTTTGATGCCAAGTGAAGACGCTAATTCTACAAAGTCGGGAATCTGCGGTCGCAGCATCGGCTCGCCGCCTGAGATGTGAATTTTCTGAGTGCCTATCTCCGCCAGTTCAGTGATGACCTCCTTGAACCTCTCCGCGCTGACGGGCGGTTCGCGCGTCTCGCGCCAGTGATTGCACATCTCGCATTTTAGGTTGCAGCCGTAAAAAACCTTGAACTTGACGTACAGCGGCTTGTACGGGCGCGCGTTTAGGACGGCAAGTTTGAGGTCTTCTTTTTCTTCGGCGATTGTTTTGGGGTTATGCATTTCTAAAGATGAGCAGGAGGTTTTCAGTTTAACGCTTGAATCTCTTGATCCGATTCTGAATATCAGATAAAACACTCTTGATCTCCGCCAAATCTTTTTCATTCACATGTTTGGATAAGTCACTCAGCAAAGCACCCACGTTTGGTTGGTAATAATGGAGCAAAGAGGCAATGTCGTTTTCGTAAATACCAACTCTAGCGAAATTCCCCTGTCGGTATAGGGAGGGGAGGGCGTACAGTTTCAGCAATAAGAGACCTTCCACAGTTGCCAGCGGAATGTTTCGATCAAGGAATTTTTCCACTTTTGAATAGCCGCTGTGGACTTTTTTGAACAGCGGATTTTTTGTCAGCAGGATGTCAATTTGCAGTTCGTCGTATTTCGCGCGGGCAAAGTACATGTCCCGCTTGATAATCTTGAGTTCGGGCAGTTGCTCCAGTGAGGAGACTGTCATGAGCAGTTCGAGGATTTGGCTGTTCCGTCCATCAATGTAACAAAGGGTTGTAATGTCCCCGGTAAGCGCGTAGTCAATATTCCGTTTTTCGAGAATGTCAAACAAACTCTGAACAGCCTGAAACAAAGGGTCTGAATGTACAATATCACCAACCCAGTTTTTGACATTGAACACGACCGCATTGCGGATCACATTTCCAATTTGGGCGCTGCTCTGAATGGTCATTGCGGGTTAAGTGTAGCATAAAATCAAGGCTGAAAGTGACAGCCGCTTAGGCGGTTAGATATACAGTAAAATCCATCCCATGCGCTTAAAAGCTGATATCACTCTCTTCATTATCTCCATCATTTGGGGCTCTGCCTTTGTTGCCCAACGTATTGCCGGGCAGGTCGGCAGTGTCTACATCTTCAATGGTCTTCGTTATTTGCTGGCGGCGCTGGTTGTCCTCCCGTTTGCTCTCCGCGCAGGTCGGGTTTATAGCCCGACACGTCAGGCTGCAAGCCTGACCTACATGAGCCGCGAACAATATAAATGGATGTCCATTGCAGGCTTCTTCCTTTTCCTCGGCAGCGCGCTCCAACAGGCGGGTATGCAGTACACCACAGCGGGCAATGCGGGATTCATCACCAGCCTGTATGTCGTGCTGATTCCCATCCTGCTTTTTTTCTTTTGGGGCGAGAAGCCGCATTGGATGTTTATCGTCGCTGTAATACTGGCGATGACGGGCGCATTTCTTCTCTCCACTGGCGGGAAGTTTGACAAAATTCAATTCGGCGACCTGCTTGAGATCATCGGCGCATTGTTTTGGGCGTTTCACGTCATCATCCTCGGAAAATACGCTTCGAACTTCGAGTCCATGTCCTTTTCGGCGGGGCAGTTGGTCGTCTGCGGATTGCTCAATCTTGGCGTGGGTCTTGTTGCCGAACCGATGCCCGTCTTCGATGCGAGTATGCTGTTTGCCATTGGCTACACTGCCTTCCTTTCGCTTGGCTTATGTTACACGCTCCAAGTTTGGGCGCAGCGGCACACGCCGCCCGCTGACGCGGCATTGATCCTCAGCCTCGAATCCGTATTCGCCGTTCTTTCGGGCTGGCTGCTGCTGGATGAAACCCTGATCGCGATCCAAATTATTGGCTGTGTGATGATCTTTGCGGCGGTCATGCTTTCCCAATTCAAGGAATGGACATCAGGTACAATAGACGCAGACCACTTAGTGGAGGGTCGATGACCGCAAAAGTTATTCTCAACCCGTATTCCAACCGTTGGAACTCCAGGGCGCGTTGGCCCGAAGCCGAGGCGGCGCTCAAAGCTGCAGGCGTAGACTTTGAGGTAGTCGTCTCTGACAGAAAAGGCGCAGTGATGGGGCTGGCGGAACAAGCCGCCCGGGATGGCTTTTCCCCGATCATTGCCGCAGGCGGCGACGGCACCATCGGCGAAACTGTCAACGGCATGGCGCGCGCGGCAGGCTCGATGGACAAGCCGATTGGCCCGCTGGGTATCATACCGCTTGGGTCAGCGAATGACCTGGTCGTCAACCTCGGTCTCCCCAAAGACTTGAACGAAGCCGCCAGAGTCATAGCGGCAGGCAAGACCGACCTGATAGACGTTGGTAAATGCAACGACCATTTTTTCGTCAACAACTCCGCGGCGGGGCTTGAGCCGTATTCAACTGCCAAACAGGAGCAGATTCATTGGATCAAAGGAATTGGACGGTATTTGGTTTCAGCCATTCAAGCCATTATGGATAAGCCCGAATGGAACGCCAAATTGGAATGGGATGGCGGTTCGTTCAATGGACCTTTGTCTTTGGTCTCCGTCGGCAATACCCGTCTCACCGGAGGCGTTTTCTACATGGCTCCCCATGCCGACCCGCGCGATGGCAAATTGACCTTTAGTTATGGCTACCGCAGCACACGCCTTGGTCTCTTCCTGACACTGCCTCGCACCATGAAGCCCGATAAAGGCTCCTTCATTGAAATGGAAGGCGTATACGAAGAACATTGCACCCGCCTGTCCATCGAATTGGATAAACCGTCTCCCGCTCAAACGGATGGGGAATTGTTTCCCGAGTGGATATCTTCGTTCAAATACGAGATTTTCCCCAAACGATTGCAGATTCTTCTTTCCTGATGGAAACTCTCGATCTTTCCTTTCATCCGCTTACGCAAAAGCTCTGGCGTGATTTTGAAATTCTCTTCGGCGAGCGCGGCGCGTGCGGCGGGTGCTGGTGCATGTTTTGGAAACTGCGCGGCAAAGCCTTCGATGAAAACAAAGGTGACGGGAACCGGCAAATGCAAAAGTCCATGGTGGATGCGAAGGTCGTCCCCGGCTTGTTGGCATATTCCGAGGGTTATCCCGTTGGGTGGGTGGCGGTCGAGCCGCGCAGCCAATATCCCAAACTGACTCATTCGCGCGTCCTCAAACCGGTGGACGATCAGGAGGTTTGGTCTATCACGTGCCTGTTCGTGGAGAAGAAACATCGCCGCATGGGAATCGCCGTCGAGTTAATCAAAGCCGCGGTCGTGCATGCAGGCAGGAGCGGAGGAGGAATCGTCGAAGGCTATCCGATTGAAACGCGAAAAAATGAGCCGCCTCCCTTCATCTTCACCGGGACCGCGTCCGCGTTTCGTCAGGCGGGCTTCACCGAAGTCGCGCGTCGTTCTCCCACCCGCCCAATCTTCCGATTTATCATCAATCATGTTGCGCAATTGTAGAGTTTTCACCACAGAGAACACGGAGTCCACAGAGATTCTTAAGAGGGTTTTCTCCGTGATCTTTGTGGACTCTGTGGTAAAGCCGCTCAAATGAATTTCCAGCCGCCCTCTAAATCGTTGACATCGCGCGATTATCAATTCATCGCGCTGGCTGTGATTCTTTTTCTCATCATCTCCGCCGCGTTGGTGTATGCCAACCGCTCGCTCCCAAAAGGCGGCGGCGATTTTCTCGCGCATTGGGCAGGCGCGCGCGGTTATCTCTTTGAACAGGTTGACCCATACAGCGGACAAATCCCAGCGCGCGTACAGGAGCTGGTGTATGACGGCGCGGTGAAACCGGGGGATGATCCCTACATTTTGGATACGCCCTTTCATCTGCTCCTGCTTTATTTTCCCTTTTCGCTTCTCACTGACCCGCAGCTTGCCCGCGCGATTTATACCTTGATCCTCGAACTGGCTTTGTTCGCGCTTGCCATCCTCAGCCTGCGCCTCACGGATTGGGAAGCGCCGCGCTATTTCGTTTTTCTTTTTATTATTTTTTGCTTCTTCAATTTTTATACCTTTCAAGCCATTCTTGAAGCCAGCCCTGTTTTGTTGCTTGGCTTGATCTACGCAGGAATTTTGCTTGCCCTGCGCGCCGAACAGGATGAACTCGTCGGGGCGCTGCTGGCGGTTTCGATGTATTACTGGGAGGTCGGCTTGCCCTTCCTTGCGTTGGTGGCATGGCGTTCCTATAAAGAAGGACGTACCCGCGTGCTGGCGGGCTTTTTTATGGTGTCGTTCCTGCTGCTGGCAATCTCCTTTCTTTTATACGTCAACTGGATCATCCCCTGGCTCCGCGCGGGGATGAATAATCTTCGCGCCGATTTTGGCTATTCCATCCGCGCCGCCTTTCTCGATCTTTTCCCGTCTTATGGCGGGGCGCTTGGGTGGGTCTTCATCGGAATCTTGGTGGTTGCGCTTGGTTATGAAATGAGCGCCGCGCACAACGCCGATTTCCGCAGGTTTTACTGGGCGGCTTGTCTTTCGATTGCCGCCGCGCCCTTGCTCGGTTTCCGCACGGAGATGGAGCACCTTGCCGCGCTGGTCATCCCGCTGGCGCTGGTCTTCGCCGTTATCCATGACCGTTGGCATCGCATCCGTGACGGCTTGGTCGTTTTGGTTCTACTCCTCGTGCTTGCCTTCCCCTGGGTGGGGTATTTCTTCCCATTTATCTCGCAGGAGATCATCTTCCTCTTTCTTCCGCTTTTCACCGTCATAGCCTTGTACTGGCTTCGCTGGTGGGCGCTTCGTCCGCCGCGCGTCTGGGCAGACCTCGTTGCTCGTCAATCGTAAATCGTCAATCGCCAATCGTAAATCGTCAATCGCCAATCGTAAATCGTAAATCGCCAATCGTAAATCGTAAATCGAGATGTCCCGCAAAACCTACCTCCTTCTCTTCCTCGCCGGTTTAATTCTTCCTTCCTTCTTTGCCTTCTTCCAGCCGACCCCCGGATACCTTGACTCAGCGTATTACTTCGCTGGCGGTATTCAACTCGCGGAGGGCAGGGGTTTTACCGAACCTTACCTGTGGAACTACCTCGACGGAACGACGTCCCTTCCGCATCCTTCCCACACATACTGGATGCCGCTCGCTTCCATCCTCTCCGCCTTTGGCATGTGGGTGGCGGGTCAATCCACTTACGCCGCCGCGCGGATTCCATTCATCGTCATCGCTGCGCTGGTGGTTCCTGTCACTGCGGCGTTGGGATATGCCTTTTCTAAAAAACGGGATATTGCGCTTCTTGCGGCTGTCTTTTCCATCTTTTCCGTGTACAACTCTCCCTTCGTCGGTGTGACGGATAACTTCAGCCCCTTCATGTTGTTTGGCGGGCTGTATTTTCTCGCCGCTTCAAAGTTGATCGAAGACTCGTCGCAAAGAAAATACTGGTTCGCGCTCGGCGCGCTTTCAGGCTTGCTTGCCCTTTCCCGCAGCGACGGTCTGCTCTGGCTCGGCATGACCCTTCTTTTTATTCTGTACCGCTTCACACCCCACACTTCACTCTCCGCCAATCACGCATTACGCATCGCGCATTACGTATCACGCATCACGCATCACGCATCACGCACATTCCTCCCCGTCTTCCTCGGCTTCCTGCTTATCATGTCACCCTGGTATGCGCGGAACTTGTTCACATTTGGCACGTTCATGGCTCCCGGCGGAAGCCGCGCTCTCTGGCTCGAAAACTACGATCAGACCTTCATTTATCCGTCCGATGCGCTCAGCCTGGAATCCTTCCTTGCCTATGGCTGGGAAAACATTCTCAAAGACAGGTTGTGGGCGCTCGGCATCAACCTCCAAAGCGGGTTTGCCGCGCATGGCGGGATCATTCTATTTCCGTTCATCGTGGCGGGCATCTTGTATCATCGAAGGGATGAGCGCGTCAAACTGGCGGTTATGGCGTGGTTGATTTTGTTTTTCGTCATGTCGTTCATCTTCCCGTTTGCGGGCGCGCGCGGAGCGTTCTTCCATGCGGGCGCGGCGCTCCAGCCGATGTGGTGGCTGCTTGCCCCGCTCGGTCTGGATGGGATTCTTCTGTCCCTGAGAAAAAGGAACTGGGGCAGCGACCAGACCAAAGTCTTGTTCCGAAGCGTGCTGGTCATGATCGCGGTCATCCTTACGTTCTATGTCGCTTATCTGCGCATGTTCGCGTTGGGATGGGGCGAGGGTGAAGCGGAGTATCCCGCCGTGGAGCAATTCCTGCTCGAAAATGGAATCGAGCAGGGCGATGTGGTCATCGTTCGCAACGCGCCGGGGTATTACATTGCAGCGAGGCGTTCCGCCATTTCCATTCCATACGGCGGGACGGACACGATCCTTGCCGTGGCGGAACAGTTCGATGCGGACTATTTGGTGTTGGAGCCGCAGGCGGCGCTTCCGCAAATAAAAAACTTACGGGACGCCCCCGAACAAAACAGCGATTTTATTTTTCTTGGTGAAGTCAATGACACATACGTCTTCCGCATCATCCGCTGACATTTCAAAACGCGATCTTGCCGTCATCGCGCTGACGGTGGTTTTGATCGCATCGATTTATTTGCTGGCGAGCCGCTTTACCTGCGCCATCGGCTTCCCGCTCGACGACTCGTGGATTCACCAGACCTATGCCCGCAATCTCGCGCAAAACGGCGAATGGGCATTCCGCTCCGGCGCGCCTTCAGCGGGTTCCACTGCGCCGCTTTGGTCTGCTTTGCTTGCCGTCGGTTTTCTGCTCGACCTCTCACCTTACATCTGGACCTACCTTCTCGGCATCGTAATTCTCTTTGTGCTGGGGGCGCTGTGCGAATGGGCGGCGCGCAAACTCGTCGTATCCTACCGTCCGCGTTTTCCCTGGGTTGGAATTTTCATCGCCATCGAGTGGCATCTCGTTTGGGCGGCGATGTCTGGGATGGAGACTCTCCTCCATGCTTTGATTGTCACAACCGTACTGCTTCTCTTGATGACGAACTCGCCTCGTTACCTGACCCTGGGGCTGTTGACCGGTTTATCGGTTTGGGTGCGCCCCGACGGTTTGACTCTCCTCGGTCCCGCCCTGATGACGATTCTCCTGACCGAAGCGGATTGGCGCTCGCGCTTCTCCGCAACCCTGCGCTGTCTCATCGGCTTTGGAGCGTTGTTCGGGTTTTATTTGCTCTTCAACCTTGCCATCGGTGGGACGCCCATGCCGAATACGTTCTACGCAAAACAGGCGGAGTATGCGGCATGGCAGGCGCGTCCCATCATGGGGCGGCTTGGTGAAATGTCCCTGCAATTGTTGGCGGGACCAAGCCTGGCGCTGGTTCCCGGAGTGATCGGCTGGCTGGTCAAGTCGGTTCGCGCGCGGATGTTGGGGAGTCTTGCCGCCATGATCTGGTGTTTTGGTTACATGGGCTTGTACGTTTCGCGCCTTCCCGTGTACCAGCATGGGCGTTACATCATGCCTGCCATGCCGATATTCTTCCTTTTCGGTCTGCTGGCATTCGCGGAATTCGATAAGAGCAAATTATTCGCGCGCCATCATTGGGTTGGTCAATTGGTTTGGCGGGCGGGCATTGCCATGCTTGCCGCCGCCTTTGTGATTCTCGGCGCCCGCTCCTATGCGGAGGACACCGCTATTATCGAGAGCGAGATGGTCGTCACTGCGAAATGGGTCGCTGAAAACCTTCCGCCTGGCGCAGTCATTGCCGCGCACGACATCGGCGCTTTGGGATATTTCGACGACCATGAGTTGATCGACATGGCTGGGCTGGTCTCCCCCGAGGTGATTCCCTTCATCCGCGACGAGGCGCGCTTGAAAACCTTCTTGAATGAGAATAAGGCGGATTACCTGATCGCCTTCCCCGAATTCTATTCGACGTTGTTGGAAGACACCGAAGTAGTCTTTTCGTCCGGGAGCGAAATTACCCGGAAATTTGACAGGCAAAGCATGACGGTCTTTCAATGGAAACGTCCTTAATGGGTTAAAATAAACCATGCTTTATGATTACCACCATTATTGGAGAGGGACGGGTTTGGGATGAACCAAATTACACTGTTGATCGTTGACGATCATCCGCTGTTCCGCCAGGGCGTTGTGGATGCCTTGTCTTTGGAACCGGACATGCAGATCGTCGCCCAGTCGGCTTCCGGAGATGAGGCGTTGGAATTGATCCACTCCAAAAAGCCGACGGTAGCCATCCTGGATGTGAACCTGCCCGGCATGAACGGTCAGCAGATTACGCATCAAATATCGCAGGAAAGGCTTGGCACCCGCATCATCCTGATGACCGGTTATGACGACGTGGAGCAGGCGGTCCATGCCGCGCTCGCCGGCGCTTACGGATATTGTTCGAAGGATATCGAACCGCAGTCCCTTTCCCGGATCATTCGGGAAGTTGCGGAGGGGAAGTATGTCTTTGCGAACAATGTGTTTACCCGCCGCGAGCTCGACCTTTGGGTGGAAGAGCAAATGGAAGGCGCGCGACGCTCGTACAGCGAGCCAGGCGCTCCATTTCATCCGCTTTCCGACCGTGAGATGGAAGTGTTGGGATGCGTGGTGCGGGGCATGAGTAACAAGGAAATCGCAACCCTGCTTGGCATCAGTCACCAGACGGTTAAGAATCACGTCACCGCCATTTTGCGAAAATTTGGGGTGGAAGATCGCACGCAGGCGGTTGTTTATGCCTTGAAGCGCGGATGGGTCACCCTGCGGGATATGGATATGAGGTCTTAGGAGTCATTCATGACGGACAATGAAACGCTTGATCTTAATAATGAATTGGACGAGACTCAGCGGGCTTTGCGGGAGATAACCCTGATGATCGAGCAAAGCCAGGGGGAACTTTCCAAGCTGACACAGAGAAACGCGGCAATTTCGTCCCACCTTCAACAGGTACAGAAGCAGGACGCTGGGATGGACGAACTCAAGATGGCATACGACTCCGCTCTCGATGCCCAGCAGCGGCTGTTCGTGATGCGTGGACAGTTGGAGAAACTTCAAAACGATAAAAACCATCTCGAAAAATATAAGGCTCTTCTGGAAAAAACTGTTTCCGGCGCCGGGGATACTGCCGATGTTTCCACGCCCGCAGGCGGCTCCAAGAGCCACCAGATGTCGGGGATCGAGATGATCGTCAACGCACAGGAGGCGGAGCGCCAGCGTCTATCCCGCCAGATGCATGACGGACCCGCCCAGGCGCTTTCCAATTTCATTTTGCAGACCGAGATCGCCATGCGGCTTTTGGATGTCGACCAGGCTCAGGCAAAGGGCGAGCTGGGAAGCCTGAAAGCTGCTGCAATGAGCACGTTCCAGAAAGTGCGGAATTTCATTTTTGAACTGCGCCCGATGATGCTCGATGATCTTGGGTTGATTCCCACGCTTCGGAAATATGCCGACGCCTTCAAGGAGCAAACGGGATTGGACGTCAGCGTGACAGTTACCGGCTCCGAGCGCCGCCTCGAACCGTACCTGGAGGTGATGATTTTCCGCGCCGTTCAGGAATTGATGGGGAACGCCGCCCGCCACAGTCAGGCGACCATGCTCAAGGTTCAGGTTGACCTGGGAAGCGAATTATTGCGAATCAGCGTTGACGATAACGGCAGGGGCTTCGACCCTGAAACCTTGTCGGAGTCGACGAATTTGGGGTTGAAACTTATCCGTGAGCGGGCTGAAATGCTGGGTGGAAAATTCGAGGTTGACAGTGCGGCTGGCGCCGGCGCTCGAATAACGTTTACAGTCCAGGCGAGGAACGGGTAAGCCATGCAAGATTAACAATATTGTTAGGCTTTTCGCGCGGGGGGCATATCAGCCCATAACATGGTTTTGTCATTTTTCTTGTATAATGAATGTGTTATAAAACATGCGTTTAAAGATACATCAAGGAACTTGATGAGAGGAGATGGTTTATGCGTCGCGGTCGAATTTTGATTTTTGTGCTTCTGATCATCGTCATTGGTTTGGTGGTGGGGTTTGTTGTAATCCGCCAGTTTTTACTTTCATCGCAACAGGCGAGCGAGCCGGTATACGTCGAAGTGTATTATGCCGCCCAGAATATTCCGCAGGGCGGCGAGATCACCGAGTCTGTGCTGGCAACAATGAGGATCCCGCAGGAGAATGTGGTTGCCGTCATGTTCACACGGGAGGAATTGCCCGTATTGCTCACGGACAAGGTGGCGAAATTCCCGCTGGATCAGGGTGTGGTGATCACGGAATCGATGATCACAAGCGGCTCTGCGGCTGTTCCCATATCTGGTCCGCAGTGGGCTTCTTTGATTCCGCCCGGGATGACAGCCATCTCGATTCCGACAGACCGCCTGTCCGTTTCAGGATATGCAATCAACGACGGCGCTCACGTTAATATCACCGCCTGTCTCCTCTTTGTGGATGTGGACCCGACTTTTCAAACCATATTACCCAACCTGACGGCGTCCCTGACCGGAACCGGCTTTGCAGGAGAGACGGGATTACCCGTTCTTTCCCTGGGAGCGGGCGGCGCGCCGCAGGGAAGGCTGGAATTGGACCCATCGGTTCAACAACCGTTTTATTTGGTTCCCTCTGAAGCGCAGCGTCCCAGAATGGTTTGTCAGATGTTGCTTCAGGACGTGGTGGTCATGAAACTGGGTAATTTCCCCCTTGTGCCTACTGCTGCCCAGCAGGCTCCGGCGGCAAATCAACAAGCCCAACAGCCCGTCGCGCCGGATATCATCACCTTGATTGTTTCCCCCCAAGATTCAATCACCCTGTCCTATCTGATGTATACGGATGTCAAAATCAACATGACGCTTCGTAATCCAAGCGATCAGGCGCGGCTGGCGACTGAGGCGTCCACACTGCAATTCCTTCTGAGCCAATATAACATTCCGGTGCCTGCGAAGCTCCCTTATGCGATGCAGCCCGCTCTTACAAACCTGCAAACGCCGTTTTTGCCGAACGATTCTGTAACAGTTCCCGCCCAATAGCCGGTTGAGATTTGAAATATCACGGATATACCCGAATATGACAGCAGATAAAATGCGAGTGCTTATTGTTGACGATATTGCCGAAACGCGGGAGAACGTGCGTAAGCTCTTGCAATTTGAATCCGATGTGGAGGTTGTCGGTACGGCGCGATCCGGCAAGGAAGGGATACAACTGGCTCACGAATTGGATCCCGATGTTGTGTTAATGGACATCAACATGCCGGATATTGACGGGATCACAGCCACGGAGGAGATACGACAGAAAGCCCCTCATATCCAGGTGGTAATCTTATCTGTGCAGGGCGATCAAAATTATATGCGGCGGGCGATGCTTGCAGGCGCGCGGGATTTTCTGACGAAGCCCCCAATGGGGGATGAGTTAATTTCCGCGATAAAGCGCGCCGGCGAGATGGCGCATACGGAGCGCGCAAAAGGCGCAAAGCAGCAATTTACCGCCTCTGCGGGGGCGGGCGCGTCTGTTCCAATGGCGGGGTATACGCCTGCGTCCAGGGGAAAGATCGTCACGGTATACAGTCCAAAGGGCGGCACCGGATGTACGACGATCGCCGTCAATCTGGCAATTGCGCTTCACAACGAGGACACCCGCGCCGTTCTCGTGGATGCGAATTTGCAATTTGGCGACATAGCCGTATTTGTGAACGAGCAGGGTAAGAACACCATCCTTGAGCTTGCGCCTCGTGTCGACGAGCTCGAGCCTGAGGTTGTGGAAGAAATATTGGTGAAGCATGAGGCGTCCGGGCTGCGGATTTTAGCCGCCCCACAGCGCCCGGAAATGGCTGAAAAGGTTTCGGCGGATCAATTTTCGAAGGTCTTGCAGTTTCTGCAGAGGATGTATTCGTACGTTGTGGTCGATACGTCGTCCATCCTGACGGACATCATCCTTTCGACATTCGACGTCAGCGATGTGATCGTCCTTGTAACCACCCAGGAGATTCCCGCCATTAAGAACGCCCGCCTCTTTCTTGACCTGCTGTTGACCATGGGAATCGGCAAGGAGCGGGTTGTCTTTGCCATGAACCGTTATGACAAGCGCATCGCGATTACCCCGGAACGGGTCAGTGAAAACCTCAAGCACGAGGTTTCCGTCACCATACCGCTTGAAGAGAAAATCGTGGTCACCGCTGTAAATCGCGGCGTACCTTTCATGCTGGATAACAAGTCCCAGCCGGTTGGGAGGGGCGTTCTTTCACTGGCGGAGGCGGTTCGGGCGCGGTTGAATGTTTTGGAGGCTGAGAATGAAGCCCCGGTTATTAAACGTTAAGGAGTTTTGCCATGTCGTTGCTTCGGCGTATTGAGCAGGGTCAGGGCGGAGGCGGCAGCCAGCAAGGCGGCGGATCGCCTCCAGCGGGGCAACAGCCTGGGAGCGATGGGCAAGCCTCATCCGGGGGCGGAGGCGATTCTTCCCGTCTTTCATCGTTACAAGCGAGGCGGGTTAGCGCGCCAATCACGTCCCCGCAGGCGGGTTCGTATTTCGATTTAAAGACGAGAGTTCAGAATAAACTGCTTGCCGAAATCGACCCGTCGATGGACGTGTCTCGGACGGAGGAAGTTCGACGCACCATTCAGAACCTTTTCGAGCAGATCCTTGCCGAAGAGAACATCGTCCTTTCGCGCCCGGAACGCGCCCGTTTGTTCGAACAGATTGCGGCGGAAATTCTGGGTTTTGGACCGTTGCAGTCGTTGTTGGAGGACGATACGATCACCGAGATCATGGTGAACGGACCCAAGAATATTTACATCGAGCGCAAGGGAAAAGTCCACCGTGTGCCGGTGACTTTCGAGAATAACGAACATGTGATGCGAATCATCGACCGCATTGTGGCGCCGCTTGGACGCCGCATCGATGAGTCGAGCCCGTATGTGGATGCGCGTTTGCCGGATGGTTCCCGTGTGAATGCGGTAATTCCGCCGATCTCCCTCGTGGGTCCTGTGTTGACCATTCGTAAGTTTTCCAAGAATCCGATCACAGTTGACCAGATGATCCAATTTGGGTCCATCACCCCTGAAGCGGTGCAGTTTCTTAAGGCGTGCGTGGAAGCGCGGTTGAACATTATCATTTCCGGCGGTACGGGTTCCGGCAAGACGACGCTTCTGAATGTGCTTTCCGGTTTCATCCCTGCGGATGAGCGCATTCTTACGATCGAGAATGCGGCTGAATTGCAGTTGCGCCAGGAGCATGTGGTGACTTTGGAATCGCGCCCGCCCAACATCGAAGGGCGCGGCGAGATTACGATCCGCGATCTGGTGATTAATGCGCTTCGTATGCGCCCGGAACGGATCATCGTGGGTGAGTGCCGCGGCGGTGAAACGCTCGACATGCTGCAAGCCATGAACACGGGGCATGACGGTTCCATGACCACCGCCCATGCCAACAGTCCGCGGGATGCGCTTTCCCGCATCGAGACGATGTGTTTGATGGCGGGGATGGAACTGCCTGTGCGCGCCATCCGTGAACAGGTGGCGAGCGCGGTGGATGTGATCGTTCAACAGGAGCGTATGCGCGACGGCACTCGTAAAGTCACTACCATTGCCGAAGTAAGCGGCATGGAGGGCGATGTGATCACGATGACCGACGTCTTTGTATTCGAGCAGACCGGGACGGAGAACGGCCGCATTGTGGGGCGTATGCGCCCGACGGGTCTTCGCCCGAAGTTCATGGACAAGATCGAAGCGGCGGGTATTCAATTGCCGCCCTCGATCTTTGGAATTGGAGAGCGCCGTCGTTACTGAAATTGGCGCGCCTCCGATATGGAAGGGTGAAGCGCCCCGTAAATCTTCACCCGCTCTTGATGGGTTGTTTTTAAAAGGAATAACATGACCTGGGTCATTGTCATTGGCGGCATAATCTTAATAGTGGTTTTGATCGTGGGGATTATCATCTCTTCGAGCAGCGAGCGAGCGCTTGTCGAAGAGCGGCTCGGTCAGTATTTGGACGAAGATAAAAAAGAGATCGAACGCGAAGCGCAGACCTCCGCATTGACTGACTGGGTCTCAAAAAAGGTCGAAAAAACATCCTACGGCGACAAGATCGCCCGCGATCTTTCCCGCGCCGATTTAAAGTTCAAGGTCGGCGAATACTTTGTTTTGATTGCGGCATCCATACTGATAGGGGCTCTGTTTACATGGTTTATTGGCAACCGCCATCCCATTTCGGCATTGATTGGCGCGGTGGGGGGGGCGTTTGCCCCGGGGTTTTACGTCAAGCGGCAGCAGAAACAACGATTGCAAAAATTCAACGATCAGTTGCCCGATATGCTGAACCTGATGGTGAACGGACTGCGCGCCGGTTATTCGACCATGCAGGCGTTGGAAGCGGTGAGCAAGGAATTGCCCAGCCCCATCAACGACGAATTCCGCCGCGTTGTGCAGGAGATGCAGATCGGCATCCCGATGGAAAACGCGTTGGAGAACCTGCTCCGCCGCATTCCAAGCGACGATCTTGATTTTGTGGTGACGGCGATTAACGTTCAGCGCGAAGTGGGCGGTAATCTTTCCGAAATCCTCGATAACATTTCGTTTACCATTCGCGAACGCATCCGAATCAAGGGCGAGGTTCGGGTGTTGACTTCCCAGGTGCGCACTTCAGGCACGGTCCTGTCGCTGATCCCATTCGGGCTTACCCTCGTGCTGTGGTTCCTCAACCCTGATTATTTGATGTCAATTACATCGGGTGGACCGGTATGCACGGCGGCGATCATTTGCACCGTTTTGGGATTGATCTCTTCCAGTTACTTTATCATGATGCGTATTGCGGATATCGAGGTGTAACATGCAACCCCTTGTGATCATTATAGTTGGCGTTGTTATTCTGGGCGCGGTGGCGCTGGTGATCGTGGTCGGCGGGCGTTATGCCCGCCAATCTCAGGAGGATACGGGAGACCCGGTGCTGGCGCGCTTGGCTGAGGCGACGCAGCGCGGCGAATCCGTATCCCTTGAAGATATCGAGCTTGAACAGCCGTTTGCGGAAAGAGTGATCATCCCGATCATAAAAAGGATTGGCGAGGTTTCCACCCGCTTTACGCCCGAAAAATTATTGCAGGAGACCACCCGCAAATTGGAGCTGGCTGGAAACCCCGGGCGAATTGACGCTTCGACATTTTTGGCGACACGGTTCGTAGGCGCGGCGATCTTCGGCGGACTCCTCCTGTTGATCTCATCCCTGCCGACGGTGGATTGGCCCTTTAGCAGGATTGTCCTTATTGTGGGCTTGTTTACATTGCTTGGTTTTTTCTTCCCCCAACTTTGGCTGCAAAGCCGCATTAACAGCCGCCAGACCGAAGTAAGGAAAGCCCTGCCGGACGCGCTCGATCTGTTGACGATTTGCGTGGAGGCGGGGCTGGGCTTCGATGCGGCAATGTCAAAAGTCAGCGAGAAATGGGAGAACGAGTTATCCATTCTGTTTGGGAGAGCCATCCGGGAGGTTCAACTGGGCAAGACCCAGCGTGAAGCGTTGCGGGATATGGCGGATCGCATCGGGCTTCCGGAGTTGACCAGTTTCGTGGCGGCGGTGATCCAAAGCCAGATGCTGGGCGTAAGTCTGGCGAAGGTGCTTCGGATTCAGTCCGATCAGATGCGTGTGAAGCGCCGTCAGCGTGCGGAGGAGGAGGCGCATAAAGCGCCCGTGAAGATGATCATCCCCATGGCGCTTCTGACCTTTCCCTCGATCATGATTATTCTTATGGCTCCCGCCGCTTTTCAGATTGCAGGCGCGTTCGGTCCGCTCATGGGTAATTGATCCGGTTTGCCCGGCGCATCGCCGGCGGAAAATCGTTGCAAGGGAGAGATATGACAAGGTGGAAATACGCTTTATATCGTTCGCTTTGGGGCGCGCTTGACCTGCTCTTCCCGCCTTTATGTGGCGGCTGCGGGAGACCCGGTTCGCGTTGGTGTGTGGACTGCCGAAAACGCGTGAAGGTGTTGGACGGCAGTCTCTGTGATGTTTGCGGGCTCCCGCAGGAGGCGACCGGCGTATGCGAAGATTGCCTCGCTTCAAGACCGAAGTTTCGCGCATTGAGGTCGTGGGCGATCTTCGACGACCCCATCCAGAACGCGCTCCACAAACTGAAATATCGAAGAGATATTTCCATGGGGGACACGCTTGCATCCGAAATGCTTCCCTTTGTGGAAAAATTGAATTGGGATGTCGATCTGATTGTCCCCATTCCGTTGGGGCGCCAAAGATTGAAGGAAAGAGGATATAATCAGGTTGCGATGGTTGCAAAACCGCTCTCGATCGCGCTTGGACTTCGATATGCGCCGGATCAGTTGGCGCGCTGCAAAGAGACGCGTTCGCAGGTGGGATTGACAAAGGCAGACCGCCGCCGGAACGTTCAGGGCGCGTTTCGAGCCGGCGCGGGTGTGAACGGGAAAAATATCGTCGTCATGGACGACGTTTCAACCACAGGAGCGACCCTTTCCTCGAGCGCGGAAGCGCTTTACCTGGCGGGCGCCAAACATGTTTTCGCGTTGACAGTCGCGCGCGCGCTGCCTCATCATGGATTGGGGCGCGCGTAGCGCGTTTTGTTTGTGGCTTGACATCCCAATAAAGGAGGACCTTATGTCCAACAAAGTGGAAGTTCAGACACGTCAGATTCGCTTGACCGAAAGGATCGAAGAGTACGTTAACAAGAAAGCGGGCAATTTGGATCATTACCTGCCCGCAATCGATGAGGCGCGCGTGGAACTGTCCCATTACAAGGCGGCGCGCGACGCCAACGACCGTAATGTGGCGCAAATTACCGTTTTGGGCAAGGGCTTTACCCTCCGCTCCGAAGAGCGCGCCGATGAAGCGCTGGCAGCGTTCGATCAGGCGTTGGATAAAATGCAGCGCCAGATCGAAAGATATAAAGGTAAAAAATATCACGGGCGCGGCGACGGGCGTTCCGCGGCGGAGGTCGTGGAGGACATTATTGACGAAGAGACGGGCGAACTTTCCCCGCTCTTTGCAAAACGGAAGAAGTTCGTGCTGTATCCGATGACCGAGGACGAGGCGTTGGTGCAAATGCGCAATCTCGGTCACGATAACTTCTTCATCTTTTACAATGCCGAGACGAGCAAGATCAATGTGTTGTATCGCAGGCGCAATGGAAGTTACGGCTTGATCGAACCTGAACTTGGATAGCGTGTAGGACAAGTGTAGGACAAGTCTATAGACTTGTCCTACACGATAAGTTCACAGAAGAGCGGGCTGAATTTGCGTCAGTCCGCTTTTTGATTCTTTGGAGTCAGGAGGCTTGCTCCCGTTGTTTCTTGGAGGAAAGCCTCGCTTCGAGCATGACAAATGAAACTGCCAGCGCCACCCAGGCAATGACCTGCCCCTGACGGACTCCGTCGAGGATGAAGGCGCTGTCGCCGCGAAAAGCTTGGATGATGATCTGGCAGGAGGCTGTCAGCGCGGCGAAGGAGAGGAAGAGAACCCCCGGACGAGTGTTCGGTTTGACGAGCAGAATCAGGCTCAACGTCAAGAGGGAGGCGAGGACTTCGTATATTTGAGTCGGATGGCGGGCGGCGTTCCACAGATAAATCCCCCAGGGAAGATCGGTTTCCATCCCAAAGGCGGTCCCCGCCGCGAGATGACTTAATACCAAACCGACTGCGAGAACGGCAAAGAAAGGCGTGAGGGAGTCGAGCGCATTCCAAAAAGGAAGCCCCTTGCGTTGACCGTACACAAACGCGGCGATGGAAGCGACCGCCAGCCCGCCGAACGGGTCGAAGAGATCGGGATTGATGGAGACGATGCCGAGCGGACTTTTGGCGAAGGCGGAAATGTTTTGCAGGATATAAGAAATACGCCCGCCGACGACGAATGCAATCAACCCATAAAATGCGAGAGTGTTGAGGTCATCCTTTTGGATGCCGTGACTTTCGGCGCGGCGTTCGGCAAGCGTGAGACCAAGCCATGCGGCGATGACGAGCAGGATAAGATGGCGCGGCGGAGCAAAAAGATTCTGAAACAGGACAAGCATGTTATTTCAACGCCTCCTCGATGCGGGTGCGGAGCAGGGCTTCGGACATGGGTCCGCCGATGACGACTTCGGTGATGATGCCCTGGCGGTTGATGAAGTAGGAGGAGGGCAGGGAGCGGACTTGATAGGCGCGCGCCACCTCTCCGGTTTCATCGAGCAGGATGGGAAAGGTGAGATTGAATTCCTCCACAAAGGGCGGGATGTCGAAGGGATTATCCTGCACGGTGCTGTTGACTGCCAGCACGATAAAGCCGTCGTCCTTGTATTCCTCGTACATTTTTTGGATGGCGGGCATTTCCGAGCGGCAGGGCGGGCACCACGTTGCCCAGACGTTGATCAGCACAGCCTGCCCCTGCAACTCGGCAAGCGTGTAGGAAGCGCCAGACGGCGTTTTGAGGGTGAAATCGGGCGCGCGGAAGCCCGCCTGCGGGGCGGGACCGGCGGTTGTAGCGGACGCGCCTGTATCCGCGGAGAGGGCGATCCACGATGCGCCTGCGACGAGGATGAGAACGTAAAGGAGGATGCGTTGGGTTCGGTTCATGTGATTTTGGAAGTACAATAGGAATGCTGGCTTATATAATCAGTCATTCCGTCTTCGTTGAATCTTACTATGTTTTTTGCAGACTCGGTTTTTGTCGGCGTTGACCCCACTTCGTCCCACAAGTCCTATACCTTTGCGGCGTTGGACAAGGGCTTGAATCTCGTCGCGCTTGCCGATGGTGAATTGGACGATGTCGCGGCGTTTCTTGGCGGGCAGCAATCCGTGGTGGTGGCGGTCAATGCGCCTGCGGGGGTCAACCGTGGGTTGGTGCGCGAGAAATTAAAGAAGGCGATGCTGACGCCTCATCAAATCCGCGCTGCGGAATATCGCCTGGCGGAACACGAATTGCGCGAACGCGGCATCGCCGTCACCGGCACGCCTGCAAAGGAAGCGCTGAGTCCCGGCTGGATGCAGTCCGGCTTTGCCTTGTACCGCAAATTGAACAAACTGGGGTTTAGGAAATATCCCGCCGAAAACGCGCCGCATCAAATCCTTGAAACCCACCCGCACGCTTGCTTTTGCGTTCTGGCTGGCGACGTGCCTTTGCCGAAACTGTCTCTGGAGGGAAAGTTACAGCGGCAGCTGCTCCTCTACGAACGCGGTGTGCGCATCAGCGACCCGATGGAATTCTTCGAGGAGATCACCCGTTACAGAGTGATGAAAGGCGCCTGGGCGTTGGAACTGCTCTATTTGCCCGAACAACTCGACGCGTTGGTCGCGGCGTACACCGCATGGCTGGCGTCGAACAAGCCCGATCACACCTCGTTCGTTGGCGATCAAAAAGAAGGCATCATCATCCTGCCCGAAGCAAGCTTAAAAGAAAAATACTAACCGAATGTTCACTACCGTGCAAACCTACCAAATCGAATCGCCAAGTGTCGCCATGTCGCCATGCGACAAACGCCAAGGTCGCCAAGAAAGCCCTTAAAACTTGGCGGACTTGGCGTCTTGGCGGTAAAAAAAGCAAGATGTACGGTAGAGAAACCGAATGGTAAAATACCGCCCATGACAACCCCCGAACTTCAGAACAAGGCAATCAACACCCTTCGGTTTTTATCCGCCGACGGCGTCCAAAAGGCGAACTCCGGTCATCCCGGCTTGCCGATGGGAACTGCCGCAATGGCATACACCATCTGGACGCGCCACCTGCGTCATAACCCGCGCAACCCAAAATGGGCGGGACGCGACCGCTTCATCCTTTCGGGCGGGCATGGTTCCATGCTTCTGTACTCGCTCCTCCATTTGACCGGGTACAACCTATCTCTCGAAGAGTTGCAAAACTTCCGTCAGTGGGGCAGCCTCACGCCCGGACACCCCGAATACGGCTTGACCCCCGGCGTGGAAGTCACCACTGGTCCGCTTGGGCAGGGCTTTGCAAATGGCGTGGGCATGGCAATTGCCGCTTCGCATCTCGCCGCTACCTTCAACAAACCCGGTCACGAACTCATCGATACGTTCATCTATGCCATCGTCACCGACGGCGACCTGATGGAAGGCGTCGCCTCCGAAGCCGCATCGCTCGCGGGACATCTTTCGCTCGGACGTTTGATCTATCTCTACGACGATAACAAGATTTCCATCGACGGCTCCACAGACCTCGCCTTCACCGAAGACCGCGCCAAACGTTTCGAAGCGTACAACTGGCACGTCCAGCGCGTGGACGACGGCAACGATGTGGAGGCGATTGACCAAGCCATCATCAAAGCCAAAGCCGACCCGCGCCCGTCCATCATCATCTGCCGCACCATCATTGGTTTCGGCGCGCCGAATCGCCAGGGCACATCCAAGGCGCATGGCGAACCGCTCGGCGATGACGAACTGAACGCCGCCAAGGAGAATCTCGGCTGGGAAAAGGAACCGCGCTTCTTCATCCCCGATGACGTGCTGGCGTTTTATCGCAAAGCGATGGATCGCGGACGCGAACTCGAAGCCGATTGGAAACTGCGGCTCGAAGCCTACGCCCGCCTCTTCCCGGACCTGGGAGCTGATCTGACCCGCCGTTTGAGCGGAATCCTCCCCGAAGGCTGGGACGCCGCCATCCCAACCTTCCCTGCGGATGCAAAAGGCATGGCGACCCGTGCCGCATCGGGCAAGGTCATCAACGCGCTCGCGCCCAAACTCCCCGAACTGATCGGCGGCTCCGCAGACCTGGCTCCCTCGAACAACACCAAAATTGACGGCTTGCCCGCCTTCCAAAAAGACACCCCTGAAGGACGCAACTTCCACTTCGGCGTGCGCGAACACGCGATGGGGTCCATTCTCAACGGCATGTCCATTTTCGGCGGGGTGATTCCCTACGGCGGCACCTTCCTTGTCTTTGCGGATTACATGCGCGCGGCGATTCGTCTGGCGGCGCTTTCGCATTACCCTTCGATTTTTATTTTCACGCACGACAGTGTCGGGCTTGGGGAGGACGGTCCCACACACCAGCCTATCGAGCATTTGACTTCCTTGCGGCTGATTCCGAATCTCGTGGTCATCCGCCCCGCCGACGCAAACGAGACCGCCCAGGCGTGGAAGGTCGCCATCTCGCGGCGCGACGCTCCCACCGTGCTGGCGTTGACCCGCCAAACGGTCCCGACGCTGGATGTAGGACAAGTCTCTGACTTGTCCCGCGGCGCGTACGTGTTGAAAGACTTCGGCAAACCGGAGATCATCCTGATGGCATCCGGCTCGGAAGTCAGCCTCATTCTCGAAGCGGCGCAAAAACTCGCGGAAGAAGGCAGAGGCGTGCGCGTGGTGTCCTTCCCAAGTTGGGAACTGTTCGAGAAACAGGATGAAGCCTATCGCGAGTCTGTGTTGCCGAAAAATATCCAGCGGAGACTCGCCGTCGAAGCAGGAACAACTCTCGGCTGGGAGCGATACGCGGCGTCCGTCATCGGCATCGAACGATTCGGCGCATCCGCCCCGTACAAAGTCATCTTCGAGAAACTTGGCTTCACAGTTGAGAATGTGGTGGCAAGGGCAAAGGAATTGTAGCGCCGACTTAAGTCGGCGTTACAGGAGTATTCATGAAAGTTGTAGTTGGTTGTGACCACGGCGGTTTTCCATTGAAAGAAGTAGTCATTGAAGCGGTCAACGCATTGGGACATGAAGTGATTGACGTCGGCACGTTCAGCGTGGATGCGGTGGATTTTCCCGATTTCACGAAAAAAGTCGGCGAGAAGATCCAAAGCGGCGAAGCCGAGCGAGGAATTTTGATCTGTGGTTCGGGCGTCGGCGCGGCGATTGCGGCGAACAAGATGAAGGGTGTGTATGCCTCGATCTGTCACGACACGTATTCCGCCGCGCAGGGCGTTATGCACGACGCGATGAACGTCCTCTGCCTCGGCGGGCGCGTGATTGGACCCGAACTCGTGAAAGTGCTTGTGCCTTCTTTTTTGAATGCCGAATATCTGGGCGATAAAACAGGCGGGGAACGTTATGCCCGCAGAGTTGGGAAGATCAGGACGATGGAAGAAGAAAATGATGCGTGATGCGTGATACGTCGATCACGCACCACGCATCACGCCACACGCATCATTTCAGGAGCATTTATTATCATGTCTGAATCGATCAAGAAGTTAACCTCCCTCGGACAATCCCTTTGGTACGACAACATTCAAAGAAAATTGCTGGTCAATGGCGAACTGAATGCCATGATTCGAAGCGGCGACATCCGCGGCGTGACCTCCAACCCGACCATTTTTCAAAATGCAATTGCCAAAACCAACGATTACGACGCGGCGTTGATTCCCCTTGCATGGGGCGGCTGGGACGCGGAAAGAATCTTCTGGCAACTTGCTGTGGAAGATATTCAAGAGGCGTGCGATCTCTTTACGCCGCTGTATGAAAAGACCAAAGGCGGTGACGGCTACGTCAGCATCGAAGTCAGCCCGTATCTCGCACGCGATACCGGAGGCACGATTAAACAAGCGCAGGGACTTTGGAGTCGCGTGGATCGCCCCAATCTCATGGTGAAAATCCCTGCCACGAAGGAAGGCATTCCAGCCGTCCGCGCCAGCATTGCGGCGGGAATCAACGTCAACGTCACGCTGATTTTTTCCCTCGCGCGCTACGCCGAAGTGATGGACGCCTATCTTGCAGGTCTCGAAGACCGCACGGCGGCATTTTCCTCCCCCTCTGGGGGAGGGCAGGGTGGGGGCATTCAAAACATCGCATCTGTCGCTTCGTTCTTCGTCTCGCGCGTTGATTCCAAGATCGATCCCAAACTCCCCGAAGATTCCCCGCTGCGCGGCAAAGCCGCCATCGCCAACGCAAAACTCGCATACGAGGCGTTCGAGTCCATTTTTACTTCACCGCGTTTTGCCACGCTCAAAGCCCGTTTCCGCGCCCGCGCCCAGCGTCCGCTGTGGGCGTCCACTGGCACGAAAAATCCCGCCTATTCCGACACGTTGTACGTGGATGAACTCATCGGTCCCGACACCGTCAACACCGTGCCGCCCGCCACGCTCGATGCCTTCCGCGATCACGGCAGGGCGGCGCTCACCGTCACCCGCGATCTCGACGGCGCGCAAAAAGTCTTCGTTGACTTGAAAGCCATCGGCATTTCGATGAGCGACGTCACACGCGAACTGGAAGAGGAAGGTGTGCAGGCTTTTGCGGATGCGTTCAAGACTCTGCTGGGTGCGATTGACGAAAGACGAAAATCCGCGCTCGCCTCCATCTCCCCGATGGCTGATTCTGTTTCCGAACGTTTATCTCAGCTGGAAATGGATTCCTTCTCCAAGCGTCTCTGGGAACATGATGCTTCTTTATGGACGAACGACCCAGCCGCCCAAGCCGAAGTGAAAATCCGCCTCGGCTGGCTGGACTCGGTGGAAGATGCCCGCAAGCGGCTGGACGGTTATCTCGAATTTGCAAAGCAAGTCCACGATGAAAAAATAGACCGCGTTCTGGTCATCGGCATGGGCGGCTCGTCGTTGACCGCCGAAGTGCTGAGTTCGTTGATGGCGGGTTTTGGAGTCACTGCCAAACTCTCACTCGCCATTTTGGATTCGACCGATCCGCAGCAGGTGGCGCAAGCCGCACAGGACTATCCGCCTGACAAGGCGTTGTATATCGTCGCCAGCAAATCAGGCGGGACGGCGGAACTGGTGGCGGCATTCGATTATCTTTGGGAGTTGAGCAAGGGGAACGGCTCGCGCTTTATCGCCATTACTGACTCGGGAACGTCACTCGAAAAAATGGCGCAGGAGCGCGGCTTCCGAAGAATCTTCAACGCGGATTCAAATGTAGGCGGGCGTTTCTCCGCGCTGACCGATTTCGGCTTGGTCCCCGCCGCCTTGCTCGGCATGGACTTCGATCAACTGCTCGGCTCTGCGGAACGGATGCGCAAACAATCGCTGGCGGATGTCCCTGCGGCGCGAAACCCAGGAGCGGCGTTGGGCGCCCTGATGGCAGAATCCGCTTTGATGGGGAGGGACAAGCTCACAGTCCTGGCTGATGCGCCCGTGTCCGCTTTGGCAAATTGGATCGAGCAGGTTGTCGCGGAATCCAGCGGCAAGGACGGGAAGGGCATCCTGCCCGTCGTGTTGGAACCGCCCGGCAAACCCGGGGTCTACGGGGGTGACCGGCTGTTCGTTTACCTCAAAAGCAGCGGCGAACTGGAAACGGAAATTATCGCATTGAAAGAGGCGGGCTTCCCCGTCATCGAATTGCCAATTACGAATCCCTGCGACGCAGGCGCGGAATTTTTCAGGTGGGAAATTGCGATCTCGACGGCGTGCCACATCTTGGGGATCAACGCCTTCGACCAGCCCAACGTGCAGGACAGTAAATTGCGCACGATTGCCAAGATCAAGGATTATCAGGCGACAGGGAATCTGGCGGACTCAGACCTTGTAGAAACGCGAAACGCTAAACGCGCGTTGGGCGAGTTTTTGGCAGGTCCGCAATCGGGCGAGTTCGTGACGATCAATGCCTATCTGCCGCGCAATGGTGAAATGATCGAAGCGATTCAAAAATTGCGCGCCGCCATTCGGGAGAAGACCAAACTGCCCGTCACGGCTGGATTCGGTCCGCGCTTCCAACACTCGACGGGGCAGTTCCACAAGGGCGGTCCCAACAAGGGAAATTTCATTCAGATCGTGTACGACGCGGAGAACGATATGGTCATCCCCACGCAGGGCTTGACCTTCGGCGCTCTCATCCGCGCGCAGGCATTGGGTGATTACGAAGCTTTGAAGGCGGCAGGACGCAGGGTGCTGCGGATTCGGTTGAATTCCACGAAAGATATGGCAAAATTGGTTTCAGATATTCCCTGGTAGAGAGGATACTATGCCCGAATTTGAAGAAGAATACCTGGACGTATTGCAAAACATCGAAGCCGCCATCGTAGATGCTTATCGAAGCGACGGAGAGTTGACGGATTATGATGTGGATAAAGCCTTGAACGTCTTACATGCGGAATACCGCGCGGAGGCGCAGGGGAAAACGCCTGCTTCCGTAATCATGAACGAACGAGCTCAGCAGGTGTATGACAGGGTAAAAACAATGTGTGATTGGAGGCTGGGACGCACGACGTTGGAAAAAGCGGATGGCTCCGGCGGGATTGCGCCGTCCCCCAAATCGCCGGACGAAATCATGGCGTGCCTGAAACGCATCCGTAAGTCGGTTGGGTTTTGGAGTAAAAAAGGCGGGCGGCGAGGGTATTTGGAATTTATCGACGAGAATATCGGAATGTAGAATATGACCGACCTCGCTTCTGGAAAATGTGTCCCCTGCCGCAAAGGCGACCCCGCGCTGACGGACGCCGAGATCGCGGAACTCCTGCCGCAGATCCCCGAATGGGAATTGATCGAAGCCGACGGTATCCCGCGTTTACAGCGCGTTTTCAATTTTAAGAATTACATCGAGACGATGGCGTTCGTGACTAAGGTCGCGATGACCGCCGAAAGGGAAGACCACCATCCGCTGATGGTGGTCGAGTGGGGCAGGGTGACCGTGCAGTGGTGGACGCACATGGTGAGGGGACTGCACCAGAACGATTTCGTCATGGCGGCGAAGACGGATGGGATGGTTTAGTTTTCCACCACTCCCACTCTCCAACCCCCCGCAAACCGAATCGGCGTGATGTGGGTGATGTACCCTGATTGATTACGAACAGACCCAGCGGAAAACCGGGTTAGGCATAAGCCAACTGCTGGAGCAAGTCTGCTGCGCCGCCTTCGATTTGTCAAATTCTCGAAATCCTTTTTCTCAACGCATTGTCATCCAGCATTTTCAATATCCGCAGGACGAATTGCCAATTTCCCAGCCAGCCGAGAAATCCCGCCCAGAGCGCGGCAAGTCCCTGCAGGGGCTTGGGCAGTTCCACCGCGAAAGAAAAGTCCACCACCCGCTCATCGAGTTGATAAACGTAGCGGCTGAGTTGCGTCACTTTGGGTTGGGCGAGTAGAAATTTGCGCACCTGTTCCCGCTCTTCAAGGGTCATCCATTGCGGCATGTCGGAGGTGGCTTTGAAATCGCAGATCAGGGCAAGGTCTTTGAGCAATTCCTTTTGTGCTTGTGTCAAACCGTTTTCGCGCGATTCGAAATACTCCACGTCGGGGTCAATGTGGGCGAGCGGTTTCAACCAAAGGCGATGAACCACCGTACGGATGGCGTTCTTCGTGCCGGGGGTGGTGAAGTTGTAAAGCAGGGTTTCGTTACGGTGATTTTCCCACTCGTGCGAAACATCCGGTCCGATGCGGATGGCGTCACACATTCCCAAAGCAGGGATGATCGGCGTGCCGCATGTTAAAAAGAATGCGCCTTCGCCCATTGCTTCACGCATATAACGGAGACATTCGCGGTACGCGGCTTCGCGCGGCATGTCGGTATGTCGTTTGCCCTTCAATGCCCCCGCATATAAAAAGTCCAGTTTGTAGTAGTCAAAGCCCCAGCGGCGCACCCGCTCCATCAGCGCAACCAGCCACGAGCGTACGTCGGGATGCGTGGTGTCGAGCGCGTAGAGCGGCTGTCCCCAGTTGAATCCCGCCGAGATGAGACGTCCGTTTTCATCGCGCAGCAACCAATCGTTGTGTTCGCGATACGTCTTCGACGACTTTGCAGCGATCAATGGAGCAAGCCACAATCCTGCGCGCCTGCCCGTTGATTTTATTTTTTCCGCCAGCGCCGCCATGCCCGACGGAAATTTTTCGTTTGGCTCCCAATCGCCGATGTCCTTTTGCCAGCCGTCGTCCACCTGTAAAACTTCGAACGGCAGGTCGCCGAGTTGATCGAAGGCTGCGTGTAACATCTTTTCATGGATGGCAGTGTACAGGCTGTACCACGAACACCACACGCGCGGCGCATGATTTTTGTCTGCCTTTCCGAAGCGGATGCCCAACTCGTTGACGTATTCATCGAAGACGCGACTCTCCGCTCCGTATGCGGCCAGCCATTCGATCTCGTCCGCCTCACTCCGACCTTCGAGTTGATTCCCCGCCAGAAACACGTGCGCGTCTGTAGCCAATGCGCCAAGCAGAAGGATCTTTCCATCCGCAAATTCCACTGCGCCCACCCACGAGCCGTGCGGATTTGTTTCTTTTACATACAGCGGGTCTGTTTGCAGGGGATGATAGATGGAGGGTTTTTGAATTGGAAGAGGGGAGGGCTCTGTCCATGCCGCCAGCGACCAGGATTGCCAGCCGTGTCGGTAATATTTTACAGGGCGGGCGGGGAGTTCGATTTGTATGTTCTTCGTTCGTATGATTTGGGGGGTATTTTTTACTTCCGCGAATTTTATCAATGTCATGAAATATCCTGTATTTCTCTACCGCACATTTTTCATTTTTTAACCGCCAAGTGTCGCCATGCGCCATGCGACAAACGCCAAGGTCGCCAAGATTCAAAGATTTTGGTTGTTTTTCATGGCGTTCTTGGCGGCTTGGCGGTTGCCTTTCGGCATTTGTACGGTAGTGAATCCTATATTCTTGTATGCGCCCGCGATAATAATACAAGCGCGGATTATTGGCTAGGTGGGCGTAATTTTCCGATTGATTTCAATCCTTTTGCCGTTATAATTGCGCGGACTACCCACAAGGAGAGAGGACGTTATGCCCATTGCTTCGGGAATCCCCGCGCCTGATTTTGAGTTGTTCGATGATGCGAACATCCTGCGAAAATTATCGGATTTCCGCGGCAAAAATGTCGTCCTATATTTCTATCCAAAGGATGATACCCCCGGTTGTACAAAGGAAGCCTGTAATTTTCGCGACGATTACTCCGCCTACGAAAAGGCAGGCGTGGTCATTCTCGGCGTCAGCCCGGATTCGGTCAGGTCGCATGTGAAGTTCAAAGAGAAATTTCAACTGCAATTTCCCCTGCTTGCGGATGAAGATCATAAAGTCTGTGATCTATACGGCGTTTGGGGACCGAAGAAATTCATGGGCAAGGAATATGAAGGGGTTCTGCGAACGACCTTCCTGGTTGACGAACAGGGCAATATCAAAAAGGTGTATGAGAACGTCCGCCCGGCGGAACACAGCGCCGATTTGCTTGCCGAGTTGGGGCTGGCGTAAGCCGCCTGTCACTGCGCCGACGGCGTCACGAAAAAGCCGTCGGCGCGATTCTGTTCGGTTCGAGTGACAGGCATCGGTTAGGGAAGAAGCGCACAATGTCCATGTTAAATCGTGACAAATATCAAATCATTTGGTATAGTTGCGTGGTTGTGAAATTATAGACAAATAATACATAAATTGTCCAATTACAGTATTGTGAAATTTGGGGCGGCATCCCCATCGAAATCTTTTTAGGAGAGAGAGCGTATGCGACATTTTGTGATCGTGGGAATTTTGGTCATTGCCATGGCCGTTCTCACTTATGTAGGTCTCGACGCGGCTGGCGTTGCAAGCCAGATGCATCCGGTGGCGGCGAGCGCTCAAGCGGCGTCCATCGACCAGTTATGGAACTGGGAGATCATCGCCATGTCGTTCCTGTTCGCGTTGATCGTTGTGCCGATGTTATACAGCTTGATCGTATTCCGGCGCAAAAAAGGCGATACAACCGATGCGGAACATATTGAAGGCAACACGCCGCTTGAGATCGCCTGGACGGTGGGACCGTTGATCCTGGTGGTGTTTTTTGCTTATATGGGGGCGTACTCGCTCGGCGAAGTCCGCCGCGCAGACCCGCAGGCATTTGAAGTCAAAGTGAAGGCTCAGCAATTTACGTGGACGTTCGAATATCCCGAATACGGTTTTGTGAGTACCGAACTGCGCCTGCCTGTGGGCAGGCAGGCTGTGCTTAAGATGGAATCGGTGGATGTGATCCACTCGTTCTGGGTTCCGGAATTCCGCGTCAAACAGGACGTTGTGCCTGGTCGCGTGACCGAATATCGTATCACGCCGACGCTTCCCGGATCGTACAAGGTGCGCTGCGCCGAATTGTGCGGCACGTCTCATGCCTACATGGAAAGCCCCATTGTCGTTACCACGCAAGCCGACTATGACTCGTGGGTGGCGGAGCAGCAGGCGCTTGCCGCCGCAGCGCAGACGCCCGAAGGACAGGGTCAGCTTTTGTCTGTGAAGAACGGTTGTACGGGCTGTCACTCGCTGGACGGCTCCGCTTTGACTGGTCCGACCTGGTTTGGCATGTACGGCAAGGAGGAGGAACTTGCCGACGGCGCGACGATCACGGTGGACGATGAGTACATCGTCGAATCCATTCTCGACCCGAATGCCAAAATCGTGTCCGGGTTCCCCTCGCCTTCGGTGATGCCTCCCTATCAATTCACCGACGACGAACTTGCCAGCATCGTTGCGTATCTCAAGACGCTGAAATAATACGGCGGAGGTTTTTCTATCATGAAGCGTTTCTTTTCAAGCGCCTTTTCGCGCGGCTTGTTGTGGCAGTTGATCGGCACGCTGGCGGGAGCCGGTTTGGTCACAGGCATTCGCGCGTTGATGGGCTTAAGTGTTACCGATACATTTTTCTTTACCGAACCCGCCTGGGTGCTGGGCGGACTGGTCGGCGCGGTTTCCTATCTCTTCGGCTCCGGCGTCACCGCCGACTGGGTGAAGTGGGCGCGCGGTATGGATACTCCCGAACATCCTGAAGAACATTTTTCCGGCTGGGAGAAATACATCAATGTTTCGCTCGATCACAAGGTAATCGGTATTCAATATACGATCGTGGCTTTGCTGCTGATCTCCATCGGCGGTCTCTTCGCGTTGATCTTCCGCACCGAGCTCGCCGCTTCCGAACTGCAATTCCTCACCACGGATATGAAATTGTTCGGGCAGAACGGTCCGCAGCTATACAACACGCTGATGTCCCTGCACGGTATGATCATGATCGTGTCCATTTTGCTGGGCATTGCGGGCATCATGAACTACGTCGTTCCGCTCCTGCTCGGCGCGCAGGATATGGCATTCCCGCGCCTCAACGCGTTCTCGTTCTGGATCGCCGTTCCTGCGGCAGTGCTTTTGCTGATGAGCCTCGTCCTCGGCGGCTTCGATACCGGCTGGACGGGGTATCCGCCCCTTTCCGCCCGCGCTCCCGTTGGGATGCAGATGTTCTTCATGGGCGTGTTTGTGGCGGGCTGGTCGTCCATTTTGGGGGCGCTCAACGTGATTGCAACCGTCCTGCGGATGCGCGCCAAAGGCATGACTGCCTGGCGCCTGCCGATTTTTGTCTGGGCGTCGGTTGCCACCTCGATCATCGCGTTGACCGCCACCCAGTTGATCGGTTTGTCCTTCCAATTGGTGATGTTCCAGCGCCTCTTTGGCATGGGCTTCTTTGACCCTGCCAAAGGCGGCAATCCCGTTCTGTTCCAGCATCTGTTCTGGTTCTATTCGCACCCCGCCGTGTATGTGTTCATTTTGCCCGGTTTGGGCGTGATCTCCGAACTTCTGCCGGTTTTCGTCCGCAAGCCATTGTTCGGCTACCGCTGGATCGCCATGTCCTCGCTCGGCATTGCGCTGGTTGGTTTCGTCGTGTGGGCGCATCACATGTTCACTTCCGGCATGAATGAATACCTGCGCGTGCCGTTCATGTACAGCACCCTGCTCGTGGCTGTGCCAACTGGCGTGAAGTTCTTTTCGTGGGTCGCCACGATCTGGAAGGGCAAGATTTCCACGCCGACGCCGATGCTGTTCGTTCTGGGCGGCATCGTGGTCTTTCTCATGGGCGGTCTTTCCGGTCCTCCGAACGCGACCGTTTCCACCGACCTGCACCTGCATGATACTTACTTCATCGTCGGTCACTTCCACGATACCATCTTCGGCGGTTTCGTCTTCCCGTTCTTTGCGGCGATCTATTACTGGTTCCCGAAAGCGACGGGTCGGCGCATGAACGAGACGCTCGGCAAACTGCACTTCTGGCTGATGACCCCCTCGTTCTTCGTACTGACCTTCGGCATGATGTACATCGGTCTGCTCGGAATGCGCCGCCGCATCGTGGACTACGATCCCGCTCTGGGCTTCGACACCACGCATCTGATCCTGACAATTGCCGGCTATCTCATTGCCACCTCTGTGCTGGTGTTTTTCTACAATTTTTTCAACAGCATCAAAAACGGCGAGAAAGCCGACGGCAACGTTTGGAATTCCCGCTCGCCCGAATGGCAGGTTCCTTCCCCGATGCCCACGCACAATTACGACCAGGCATTCGAGGTGGTTGGCGAACCCTACGATTACGGTTTGGAAGGCTCGAAATACATCGAATTTTCCACATCTGCAAAGAGCAAGCATTAATAAAAGGGGAGGAGCTTATTCATGTCACACACACAAGATAAAACTTCCGCTCTCGGTCAGGGCGTGTTGATCTTCGTCTACCTCGCCGCCCTGACTGTTTTGGAGTATTTCGTTGCAGTCACATTCAATGCGGTATCCATCCTCGTTGTTGTGGCAGTCGTCAAGGCTGCGCTGGTCATGTATTATTACATGCACATCTACAAACTCAACAGCAGCGACGGCGACGACCACAATTCCTACCAATATAAGACGGGGACGAATCGCATCGGCTTATGGCTGTTCCTGCTTTCTGATTCCTTTGTCTTCGCCGGTTTGATGGTGATGCGCGCCAACCTGCTGGGACTTACCCGCCCGCATCTCAACCAACTGCTTGGGCTGGCGGTGACGTCCGTCCTGCTCATTTCGTCCTTTTTCATGAACCGCGGCGAGACCGCCATGGCGTACGGCGATAAGAAAGCCTTCATGAACAACACCCTTATCACCTTTGTGCTGGGACTGGGCTTTTTAATCGGCGTGGTCTTCGTCGAGTGGCCGCTGGCGGCTCACGAGGGGCTGACTGCCAGTTTTGGCAACCCGGCTTCAGGTCCGATGGGAGGCGTGTTCTATATGATGACCGGAATGCACGCATTCCATGTCCTAACCGGACTCATCTTCCTCCTCATCGTCTGGAATAATGCCCGCAAGGGTGTGTACACTGCCGAGAAACATTGGGGCGTGGAAGCCGCCGCGGTCTACTGGCATTTCGTGGATTTGGTGTGGATATTCTTCTACCCTGCGTTGTATTTGATCGGCAAGGCTGTATAACAAACGAAAATCCGCCGCCGAAAAAGCGGCGGATTTTTTATTGGCGCTTAATCAAGGTTTGGTATAAATGCAGGCAATCGTGCCGGTTTGAAAATCTCATTGGAGTATCTCTTGAATGGATAGAAAAATAATCGTGGTGGGGGTGGTTTCTTTTGTTGTTGTTGCGCTTGCCGCCTTCCTGACGATCTTCTTCGCAAAGCCCGCAAGTTTTCGGGGCACAATGTATGCCGAACCTTACCCGCCTGCGCCCGATTTTTCCCTGACCATGGCAAATGGGGAGACGTATCGCCTTGGCGAAGATGATGGAAAGATCACCCTGCTTTTCTTTGGATACACCTATTGTCCCGATGTCTGCCCGACCACGCTGGCGGAGTTGAAACTTGCAATGGACCTCCTGAGAAACGACGCCGACCGGGTTCAGGTCGTTTTTATTTCTGTCGACCCGGAGCGGGATACGACGAAAAAAGTTCAAGAGTATGTCCAGCGTTTCAACCCGAATTTCATCGGGCTGAGTGGATCGCTTGAAGAACTCGAACCCGTTTGGAACGGATACGGGGTGTACCGGGAAGTTGTGGAAGGCACATCGGAAAGCAATTACATCATCAACCACACCGCCCGCGTCACCCTCGTGGATCAAAACGGGAACATGCGCCTGACCTATGGCTTCCAGACCCCTCCCGAAGACATCGCGCGCGATATTGAAATTCTCCTCAAACAATAGACATGCCAAACACGCTCATTAAACGAATCGCGCTTTCCATGGTGATCGGCTTGCTGGCGGGACTTCTGCTCAGCGAAGTCACCTTTAAATTTCTAGGGCGAACCGCGCGCGAGCCTCAGACCATTTCAATGACCATTCCAAGCGGCACATCCGAACTCGTGGCGCGCGGCGAACAGCCGCCAACCCTGCCGAAGGACATGAACTTTGTCGTTGGCGATGTTCTGTCGATCGAAAACGAAGACACTGTGGATCATCAACTCGGTCCGCTTTGGATACCGGCGGGCGCCGCCGGTCAACTTGTGCTGGGTCAGCCGGAAAGCCTCGCGTATGAATGTTCGTTTCAGGTCGGCAATTATATCGGGTTGGATGTTTACGAGCCGCTTACTTTATGGACGCGCGTCTATGGCGTCCTTTTCGCCGGCATTCCAATGGGCATTTTGATCGCCCTGTACTCCTCGCTCATCCCTGCAAAGAACAGCGCGAAAAAATGATCGTAAAAAAAATGTTCAGCCGTAAATGGCTGTTGACCACTCTGCTGGTATTCCTCGGCGCGGCGGTTTGCATCCGCCTCGGCATTTGGCAGTTGGATCGTCTTGAGAGTCGCCGCGCGTTCAACACGCAAGTCGAGACCATGCGGGCGGCGACTCTGCTCGATCTGAACGACGGCGTTCCTGAGAACATTGCTTCGATGGAATGGCGCGCCGTGACGGTAACAGGGGAATATGACTTTGCGAATCAAGTTGCGATTCGGAATCAATACAACGGCGATCAATACGGATATCATCTCATCACGCCGCTTCGCTTCGACGGGACGGTTGTTCTGGTGAACCGGGGCTGGGTCCCCGCTGACGCCGATTGGAGCGGCTTCGACGAACCGGGGCGGGTCACGGTAACGGGGCAGATTCGGCTCGGGCGGGGCAAACCAGCCATCGGCGGGGTGGCGGATGCGCTGCCTGGAGATGGCGAAAAACTTGAAGTGTGGAATAATCTGGATGTGGAGAAAATGTCCGCCCAGTTTCCTTATCCAATTCTGGGTGTGTTCATTCAGCCGAATGCGCTTGCTGGCGATGCCGCGCCGCCCATTCCATACCAGCCCGAAATCGAATTGACCGAAGGCTCGCATTTCGGGTATGCTTTGCAGTGGTTTACGTTTGCCGCTATTTTGTTTGCAGGGTATCCATTTTATTTGCGAAAGCAGGATTGATAAAGAACATGAAGTATTCCCTTCGTTCTTCGTTTGCGCGCCTTACATTGGGATTGCTGGTATCCGTATTTCTGATAACCGTTCTTGGGCGGATCGTCACGGTAACGGGCGCATGGGCGTTTTGCATCGGCTGGCCGCTTTGTGTTCCCTCGGAACCGTTGGGATATTTGAAACTTGCCCACCTGTTGTTTGTCGGCGTTGCGTCCGTTCTGATGGTGTTGGTTTGGAGAAAGGCGTGGCGCGAACAACGCGATCATAATCTCATTCTCCCGCTCGCCACAGTGACGGGCGTTTTGTTTTTCGGTCAGGCGCTTGTCGGCGCAATCGAAGTGACGCGCGCTTATCCTTTGCATTTGGTTGTTCTTCACGCGTTGACGGCGGTGGCGTTGTGGATTTCGCTTGGCGTTTTGGTCTTTGCTTCGGGCGCGCTGGCGAAAGACAAGTCTGAAGTCATCGTGTTCGATTTTCGACAGCGTACGAAGGATTTCTTTATCCTCTCCAAGCCGTTGATTGTGGCGCTGCTTTTGGTTACCACGTATGGCGGATTGGTGGCAGGAAGCGGGGCTTGGCCCCCCGCATCCCTGACTTTTTGGACGTTGTTCGGCGGCGCATTGGCGGCGGCAGGGTCGAGCGCGCTGAATCAATACATCGACCGCGAACTGGACAAGAACATGCAGCGCACGTCCAAGCGCCCGCTTGCCGATGGACGCTTGACCTCGGCAGAGGGTCTCTCCTATGGGCTGGCGTTATGCCTTGTCAGTTATTATGTGCTGGCGGGGTTTGTGAACCTGCTGGCGGCGCTTCTTTCGCTAGCCGGTATTTTTTATTACGTGATCTTTTACAGCGTGTGGCTGAAGAAGGCGACGGTGCAAAACATCGTGATCGGGGGCGGCGCGGGGGCGATCCCGCCGATGGTGGGGTGGGCGGCGGCGACGGGCGAACTCGGTCTCGCAGCATGGATACTCTTTGGAATCGTCTTCATGTGGACGCCGCCGCATTTCTGGGCGCTGGCGATTGTCCGCAAGAAGGATTATGAGAAGGCGGGCGTGCCGATGATGCCGGTGATATATGGCGAGGAAAAGACACGCAGGCAAATATTGATCTACACGGTGGAGCTGATTGCCGTAACTTTGTTACTTCCCATTTTCAATCTGGCGGGTACGGTTTATTTGATCTCCGCTCTTGTGCTGGGCGGACTGCTCTTATATGCCGCGTGGCGGGTCTGGAAAGTTGGAGGCAACAAGGCGGCGTGGACAATGTACCGCTGGTCGAGCATGTACCTGGCGTTCATCTTTCTGGCGATTATGATTGATGCGGTGGTATAGGGCGCGAATCAGGGTTGAACATACAAATATATCCTGAGATCGTCCAGGGGGTGCGATTGCTGAAGGATAAAATTTTCATCCAGATATTCCAGATGCGGATGAGTTTTATAGCCTTGCGCCGTATATTCTATGATAGAGTTTTGGTAGATGATGAACCATAACCGGGGTGCGGCAGCGGAAGCTTCTTCTATATCCTTGAATTCACGCACGTTGAGAATTTCTCGCGTTGCCGGGGCGAGGGTATCCACGTTGCTGCCGGGTGGATCAATGATGAAGCCTTGGGGAAGGATGGGTGCGAAATACAGCATGGGGAGATAGGATAGTTTTGTGGAGTGAATGACCATATCCCCCGGTTGCAGACCGTCTTCAATGGACGTGAATAATTCGCGATGCGGCACATAGGGAAACCCCTTGTACGTGACGTGCTGATGTATTCCTATGGATGCGCTGGCGACGATGAAAACCGCCATCATTCCCTGGATAAAACGCGGGGCTTTGGTTTGCGTCAACGCCCATGCCAGCCAGATGCAAAATATGGCATGGGAGGGGAGAAGCGCGCGTTCGATGTACACCGGAACGAATTGGGAGATGGCCCACAGAAGAAGCGGAGGCGCGAATGCGAGGTATGCCAGCCAGATGCCCCGATGTGCGCCCGGATGCATGTTTTTCCATGCAAGGAAGGTCTGAAAGGCTGCCAGGGTGATTGTCAGGGCAGCAAAGAGCAATCCCGGCAAAAGTATTGTGTCAGGAAGGGGCAAATGAGGGAGATATATAAGAATGAGCGTAAAGAATTTCTCCATGCCCGGGCGTTCCACCCAATAGTGGGTGGAGACTTTCGAGAATTGGGCGGGCAGGTGAATCAGCCAGGGAAGATAAAGGATAATGGCGGCGAGTCCAGCCAGAATTAAGGAGCGAAGCGTTTTCCAGTTCCTTTGAAATAGTGGAGTAAGGGCGAGTGGGACGAGATAGATTGCAGCAAGGTTGTGCGTGTACTGTGCGAACGCGCCGGCAACTGCGAACGCGATCCACCACTTCCAATTTCCCCTGCGGGCGCGCAGGAAGGAAAAGGTTGTCAGCATCAACCACATGGATAGCAGGGCATACATCCGTATTTCTTGTGCGAAATGAACTTGAAACGGAAGAATGGAGAATAAGCTGGCAGCAACAACTGCAGTAATCCTGTTGAAAAGATGTAATGTGATTTGATAAACCAAGAAGAACGATATTAAGCTGGCAAATACTGATAACATGCGCGCCGCTGGGGCAGCGCGCCCAAAAACTTCCATCCATCCCCAAAGGGCGGTGTAATATCCCAACGGATGAATATCTGCAGTGCCTGTCTCAGTCTGACTCAAAGTGCCATATAGCATATCCCCCAGCCCTTTTTCAGCAAATAGGATCGAAAATGCTTCGTCGTACCAAATGGGGCGGGAGAATATTCCCGTCATTCGTAAAACCAGAACGATGGAAAGAATAAGGATGAGTTTTGTTGTTTGAGATTTCATTTTCAAGAAGGTTATTTTCGCAAAATGGCGGCTGTTTCATCCTGATAAAGAATTTCCCAATCGAGGGCGGTTGCAAGCGGCGAATCGTTCGAGACGATCACCCAGTCTATCTCATATTCCTTCATCTTTGCTTCCCAGCCATTTCTTGCGTTGACGATTTGGCTGTAATCCCGCGTCAGCGACTCGCCGTAGAAATCCGTCTGGCTGTCCATAAAAACCAGGTGGCGGGACCAAAGCCGGTGGAGCAGATAACCGCCCCAGTTGAACTCGTTGAACATGTTTCCCGTTTGCGGGTTGTCCTCCAGCCATTGGACGGCTGCAACAGGGAAAACATGCGGGTTGAATTCATTGAAAGAGGAACCCGTCTGTATGTGGTAATTGAAAAACAGGACGACTGCCGCAAATACCCCTGTGACCGCCCATACGGAACCCCAAAGCGAGCGGTTGATCTCATCGAATCGCGCTTCGACTCGTCTCCATGCCTGCGCCTTGTCTGGGAGGTTTCCGGCAGGGACGGCGAGAACGGGCACAGAGGCGATTGCAAACAGGGAAATATTTCTTGCCATCAGCAGGCTGAGGCTCGCAAACCCTGCCAGCAAAAAGATGTGACTGGCGGGCAAACGGAAACGGTTCAGGATAATGAGGAGCAGGGAGAGAAGCAACAGCAATAAAAAAGGAAGCATTTCCGACCGCTGAAAATCGGGCGGCATGGTTTCAGTAGTTTGGCTTAGGATGTAAACGCTTGAATTCCCAAATAATGCCTGCCAGCTGCCCCAGCCGTCCGGCGTGATAAAGGAGGCGAATAGTGAAAGCGTTCCGGCAATAAAAAGCGTTTTCCCCATCTCCGGGGTTGCCAAATCCTTTCTTAACCAGCGTTCCACAACCCAACCGCTGAAATAAGCCGCCCAAGCCAGTAACCCGAAGATAAACCCGCCGTGCAGGTTTGCCCACAAAAGCATGAGCAGGGGAATCTGCCAAAACGGAATGTTTTCCCCCTCTCGAACCTTTTCCAACTTTTCGAGCCAGATTGCCAGCAGTAGAAATGTGACAACATGCGGACGTGGCAGCCAGTGGACGCTTCCTGCGGCGGCGGACAGAATCGCCAGAACGAGCGCTGTTACAGGCAGGCGGCTTCTCCGCGCTGCTTCAATGTACACAAGGGTAAAAGCGCCTGCAATGACCAGCGACGTCAGAAGTATGACCCCGTCCAAACCTAAAAAGCGATGTGACGCTGCGAAGAAAACCTGTGAAAGCCATTCGTAAGGCGGACGCGATTCGCCGCTTTTCGTGTGGGAAAAGATGTCGGTTGTTGGAATCCTGTATTCGGTGAGGATATATTCGCCCACGGTCAGGTGACGCCCCAGGTCGCTGTCGATGCTGAGCATTTGGCTGCCGAGCAGCAAAGCCCCGCAGAAAACGGACAAAAAGAAAATATCTTGAAAGCGGGGAAGCAAATATTTCATCCGCCTGATTTTAACATGCGCAAGGGCGATCCTCTACAGGATCGCCCTTGCAAATTGGTTATTGCAAATGGTCCGGCTTTTACTCGCCCAGATAATCCCGCAATTTTCTGCGGATGGACGGATGCCTTAGGCGGCTCAACGCCTGAGCCTCGATCTGCCTCACGCGCTCGCGGGTGACGCCCATCTTGCGCCCCACCTCTTCGAGAGTGTAGGCTTGACCGTCGAGCAGACCGTAGCGCAATTGCAAAATGCGCACTTCGCGCGGCGGAAGTCCGTTCAACACTTCGCCGAGGTGTTCGCGCAGGAGGTTGTAAGTGGCGGTGTCATCAGGCGGGGGCGCTTCGTCGTCTTCGATGAAATCGCCGAGGACCGAATCTTCCTCGTCGTCGGTGGGGGTCTCGAGCGAGAGCGGGCGGCGCGCCACCTGGATCATGTTTTCAACCTTTTTCGGCGGCACGTCCAACGCTTCGGCAAGTTCCTCCACGCTGGGTTCGCGACCAAGCCGTTGAGTCAACTGATGCTGAACGCGCAGGAGCTTGTTGATCTGGTCGCCCATGTGGACTGGCACGCGGATGGTGCGTCCCTGGTCGGCAATGGCGCGGGTGACAGCCTGGCGAATCCACCATGTCGCGTAGGTCGAGAATTTATGTCCGCGGCGGTAATCGAATTTTTTCGTGGCGCGGATCAGACCGATGTTGCCTTCCTGAATTAGATCGAGAAAGGGCACGCCGCGCCCCATGTATTTCTTGGCGACGGAGATCACCAGGCGGGAGTTCGCCGTGATGAGGTGTTCACGAGCCGCCCAGCCATCCTCGATGAAGCGGCGGAGTTCGAGGCGGCGTTTGGGAGTGACGCTGCCATGCGCCAGTTCTTCGCGGGCGGAACGTCCGCGTTCGATGCGTTGGGCAAGCTGCACTTCCTCCTGCGCGGTCAACAGCGGCACACGGCTGACCTCTTTCAGGTACAAGCCGATGGTGTCGTCTGTATCGATATTTGCGAGGTAATCGTCGAGCGAAAGGTCCGGTTCCGGTTCGGCTTCCCCGCTTTCCTCCACCGCCACCAGTTCGTCTTCGGTGGGCTCGGGCATGACGGCATCTTCCACAAAGGGGATGCCCGCGCTCAACAAAGCGGAAAACGCTTCCTCCAATTGTTCCACATCCTGTTCCGCTTCGGGAAAGAAATGCAGGATGTCATCCAGCGTCACATAGGATTTTTGCCGCCCCAGTTCGATCAACCGCGCAATCGCAGAATATTCTTCCTCGTCGTCGACCATCAATATTTTTTCTACATCCATTCACAGTTCCAACTTTCGAAAATGTTTAAACTTCAAACTCAAAATTAGAATACACTCTTTCAAAGTGAAAAGCAATACCTTTCCACTTATCAGATGATTTGCAACGCTTTTGTATTACGCGCTTGGGCGCGCCAGCCTATGGGGTTGGGGTCGCGTCCGCTTCCGGCGTGGATTCCGCTTCGGTGGGTGGAACAGGCGTCTCGGTGGGCGGAGGCGTTGCAGTGGGTATCGGGGTGGGCGTGCTTTGGTAGGGCGGCGATGACAAAAGGTTGACCAGCGAGTCGATCCCGCTTGTCGAAACGATCATCATTTGTTTGCCGTCCAGCCGCGCGTAGTATCCGCTGTTGGTTGGCGTCTTTTCGCCGATTTCGAGCGTGCCAGACTTTCCATCGTCGAACCCGATGGCAATGGTGTAGACAGGCTCATCGAGACCAAAGATGGACGGATCGCCTTCGATCTCATTGACGACGATCATGGACGCAACTTGGGAAGCCGCCGCCTCAGCCAAGCCCTGATCTGCCTCTGTTTCCTCGGGCTGAATCAACACCCAGACGTTTTCCTCGTTGCGTTCCAGTTGAACGACATCTCCCGCGGGTGATGAAACTTCGATGGTCGTGACGCTGCTTTCCTGGTTGAAAACGAAGATGGTTTCACTGACGGGTTCGATTTCCACATCCGGGGTCTCTTCCGCCTGACGATTCAGGAGATACGCGCCGCCTGCCAGAAGGGCGAACAATAGGATGGCGACCCATGTTCCTGTGCGGAACATGGGTTTGCTTTGTTTGGGCGCGGGGGCTGGCTTTGATTTGCGCGTTTTTGTTTTTGCTGCCGGTTTTGTTGTTTTGCGAGCCATTCTCTAACCTCTCTTGCGGCGTGCAAACCAGGCGGATATGCCGGAGAAGACGACCAGCCCTGGAATTACAAAGATAGCTGTGAGCGCCAGGAGCAGGAAACCTCCCTGCGAGGGCGGGGTGAAGAAGCGCTCCGTGGCGGGGCGGGCGCTGATGTCCAGCAGGTCTTCCTGCTCTGCCGCCCAGTCAATCGAGTTGACGATGAAGTTGCCGTTTCCATACACTTCGAAGTTGCCGTTGATGGCGAAGATGGAGTTTCCGAAGACAACCACGCGCCCATCGTTTTCGAAGTTTTCACCAGCCACTGCCAGGTACAGCGGACCTTGCACGTCGCTCGCCGGATCGAAGGTGGGCGTTTCACTGGCAGCCAGGTCCGATTCGCCCCAGGAGTTTTCGGTGGTGCTGATCAGCCAGGTCTGGGTGATGTTTTCCTTTTCCGTCGAAATGCTGAGACTGCGCGCCTGCGGCATCACCACGAAGAGACTGCTGGTCAGGTTTTGGGTGATGGGGTGGCTTGGGTTGTACAGCGAGGAGATCGCCTGGAAGGGGTTCTGGGAATTGACGGGGTCAATGACCACGTCTTCGTTGAGGGTAATGCCCCAGTCGCTGGCGAGGTAATCGGCGAGGGGGTCTGAGGCGCCGCCAAACTCGGTGAAGATGGTTGGGTCTTCCATGACCACCAGCGAGCCGCCGTTGTTTACATATTCCTTCAGCAGTTCCATTTCATCTTCGCTGACGGGTTTACTCGGTCCGGCGACGACGATTGCCAGCGCGTCTTCGGGGATGGCGCGGGTTGCAAGCAGGTTGAGCGTGTCAACGGTGTAGTTCTTTGCCTCCAGCGTGCTTTTTACGGTGGAGAAACTGAGTTCCCCGCCGGGTTCGAGGCTGATTTCGCCATGTCCTTGCAGGAAGTAGACGGCGCGCGGCTCCGGGCTGATGAGGCGGATCATGGTCTTTGTCAGCTCTGATTCGCTGGCGAAGGAGGCAATTTCCTTTATTTCGCCCATTTGGAGCATGATCTTGCCGTCGCCGGTGACGCCCGCTTCCTTTGCCGAGACCGGGTCGAGATCGGGGTTCACGAATTGGAAGTCGAATTTGCCGTTGCTGTTGTTTTTGAATTTTTGCAAAAGTTCTTCCGCGCTGGCGCGATTCAAACTATCCGTGTAGAAGGCTGTGGCGGTGACTTTGGCGGGCAGGGTGGCGAGGATCTGCAGGGTTTCGGGCGCGAGGGTGTTCGTCTTGTCTTCGGTCATGTCCCAGGGGGCGCCGAGCAGATTCGGATTGTTATAAACGATGTAATTGACGGCGAACAGGATGCCGACAAAAGCCACAGCGAGGATCAGGGAATTCGAGCCGTAGCGGGCTTGGCGTCCGGTGAGGAAGCGGCGGATGGAATTGGGGGACAGGATGGCGTATGCCGCCAGTCCGATTACAAGCAGACCGACGCTGATCTGAAGCGCGAGGTCGAGTCCTTCCTGTTGGGTTTCGGGGAGGGTGAACATGCCGATCCCGGTCAGGATGTTGGCGGATGCGATCAAGCCTGTCGAGATACAGGCGAGCAGGGCAAAGATCAGCCCGATGAAGGCGTACTTTGCGTAGGGGTTTTTCTTTTTTCCAGCCATTAGCGCCATCTCCGAATTTCGATTGCGGTGGTGCCGGTGAACAAGCCCAGCGCAGTGAGACTAAGGTAATATGCAATATCTCCGAGTTGGATCGAACCGAAGTTCATATTTTCAGAGAAATGCGTGGAAAGACTCAGGTAGTTGAGGATCCCGCCGCCCTCCGGCAGGTAGCCTGCGGGCAGACCGATCATGAACCAGAGGAAGAAGAACAACCCGAGTGTGACGAAGAACGCGGCGAACTGGTTGGTGAAGATCGCCGAGATGCCCACGCCGAGCGCGAGCATTGCCGAGCAGACCAGCACCAGCCCGATGTAGGAGGAAAGGACGAGTATCCAGTCTATGCCCGGGGTGACGAAGTTGTTCATGATGATCGGGTAGATCAGGGTCATTAAGAGGATGGAGAAGATGAACATCATCGCGCCGAGCCATTTCCCCGCCACCAGTTCAAAGTCGCGCACGGGGGAGGTGAGCAGGAGCTCGAGCGTGCCCATGCGGGCTTCATCCGAGAGCAGGCGCATGGTGAGCGCCGGGCTGAGGAAGATCATCAAAAAGGCGAAGAGCCAGTTGAGTGGCGTGCTGTCGGGGGCGGGGGCGCCTCCGTAGAAAGCCTGCTGTGCGCTGAACCACATGATCAGCGCGAAGTAGATGCCCATCGGCAGAAGGATGGCGAATGCGATCACGTATGCCAGCGGACTGTTAAAGTAGTTGTCGTATTCGCGTTTTGCGATTGTCCAAATGGTTTTCATGGCGTTCCCTTTATTTCTTTTTGACGTCGTTGCCGGTCAGTTCGAGGAATATCTCCTCGAGGCTCAAGCCAAGCGGACGCAGTTCGAGCAGGTCGTAGCCGGATTTGATGACGTGTTTGGCGACTTCGGGGCGCAGGTCCTTGCCCGAGGCGAATTCGAATTCCACCGCGCCGTCTTCGTGCGTCTCGACCTTTCGCACGCCCTTGATTTCCTTGACCGTGTCGGCAAGTTCGTCCCATTCGCCGCGCACGCGGACGATGACACGTTCCGCGCCAAGCAGGCGGGCTTGCAGGTTTTCGGTGGTATCTTCCGCGACGATCTTTCCTTTATTGATGATGAGTACGCGGTCGCAGATGTTTTGGGCTTCGTGCAGAATGTGTGTGGAGAGCAGGACGGTGCGCTCCTTGCCGATCTCGCGGATCAACTCGCGCACTTCCACTACTTGCCCGGGGTCGAGACCAATCGTCGGCTCGTCGAGGATCAACACTTCGGGTCGGTGCAGAAGCGCCTGGGCAAGCCCCACGCGCTGGCGCATACCTTTGGAAAGGTTGCCGATGTAGCCGCTGGCGCGGTCTGTCAACCCGACCATTTCGAGCGCTTCGCCCGCGCGGTCATCCACGTTCGGCAGGTGACGCAGTTCGCCCATGAACTTGAGATAGTCGAACACAACCATATCGTTGTACAGCGGAACCGTCTCCGGCAGGTAGCCGACGCGCTTTCGGACTTCGAGAGATTCCTCCACCACATCGTAGCCTGCCACAATTGCCTCACCGTCGGTGGGGGGCATGTAGCCGGTCAGGATGCGCATGGTGGTGGTTTTTCCCGCGCCGTTCGGACCGAGAAAACCCACGATCTCGCCTTGCTGGGCGTCGAAGTTCAAATTGTGTACAGCGCGGCGGGCGCCGTAGTCCTTGGTAAGACCACTAACTTTGATCATTGCCACTCCTCGCAATCAGGTTTTATAAATGGGGTTTTGGCAAACTTAAAGACACAGCCCGTGGGCGGTGCCTTTTGTACCGAAAGTTACTATACAATAAATGAAGAACCAAAGTCAAGCAGTGTATCAACTTCTAATCCAATGCTAATCTTGCGGCGGCTTGGGCTATAATTCGGGCATGACCGAACTCCTTTACCAAACCGATTCCTATCTCAAAGAGTTTTCCGCTTCCATTATTTCTGTGGATTCTGAAAACCGCTCCGTGATCCTTGACCGTTCCGCTTTCTACCCCGGCGGAGGCGGTCAGCCCTGCGACTTCGGGACGCTCGAAGCGGGCGGCGTCCTCTACCCAGTGGAAAAGGTCAAGAAGCAGGGTGACGACATCCTTCATTTTCTCGGCAGCACCGAGCCTTTGCCTGCGCCCAATTCCGCCTCCTTCGGGACCTTGGACTGGGAGCGGCGCTTCAAGCTGATGCGCACTCATACCGCTCTCCACGTCCTGTGCGGGGTCGTCTTCCGCGATTACGGCGCGAAAGTGACGGGCGGCGACATGGAGCCGCTGAAAGGGCGCATGGATTTCGAGTTCGAGACCATGCGCAGGGAGTTGGTGCGCGAGATCGAAGCGGCAGTCAATCTCGAGGTCCGGCAGGAACGCGAAATACGGGTGAAAATCCTGCCGCGCGAAGAGGCGTTCCAAATCCCCGATCTGATTCGCACGAAGATCAACCTGCTTCCCGAAGGCATCCTGCAAGTGCGCACGGTCGAGATCGCGGGACTCGACCTGCAAGCCGACGGCGGCACGCATGTGATGAACACATCCGAAGTTGGGACCATCAAGGTCGCGGATTACAAGAGCAAGGGCGCGATCAACAAACGCATTTACATCGAAGTGGAATAGCCCAAATAGGGGAGTGGGGTTTCGGGAGCCGCGAGTATAATCGCGGCAATATCGTCAATAACCCAAAGGAGAATTTAAAAATGAAATCGAAGAAACTTTCCATCCTGTTGGCTGCGCTTGCCCTTGTAATTTCCACACTGGCTTGCGCCGCCGGGGAATTGAGCCTCGAAAACCCGCGCATGTCGAAGGATGATTCCGGCGACCAGGCAGTGACGTCTTTTTCATCGAGCGACGTGTTCTATGTGGTGGCTGATTTGAACAACGCGCCGGCGGGAACGATGGTCGAAGCCAAGTGGTATGTGGTCAATGTGCCGGGATACGATTCCGGGCTTGTGGAAACCAATGCCAACAACGTATTGTCTGTTTCCGAGAGCGAAGCCCCCTTCACTGGAACTTTGAGTTTCTCGCTGACCAGCCTCGACGGCGGCTGGCCCGCGGGCGGTTACCGCGTGGAACTGTACCTGAATAACGTTCTGACTCACACGGTTGATTTCTCTGTCCAGTAGAATCATTGAAACAAAAAACTGCCTCCCTTGTGAGGCAGTTTTTTGTTTCAACGGGCCGCTTTTTGCGCGGTAAAATATCTCCCAACCAAAGGAGAAAGTATTGTGACAGGATTACCCGAATCAAAACAGAAAAGAGTCTTTAATAGCATCCTCGGTGCGATAGGCAACACGCCGCTCGTCAAACTGGAGCGCATCGGCAGGGACCTGCCCGTCCCGCTGTATGCCAAACTGGAATTCATGAATCCCGGCGGCTCGATCAAGGACCGGGTGGGGGCGAACATCATCGAGCAGGCGGAGAAGCGCGGCGAGATCAAGCCCGGCGGCACCATCGTCGAGGCGACTTCCGGCAATACTGGCGTCGGCTTGGCAATCGCGGCGGCATTGAAGGGCTACAAGACCATCTTCGTCATGCCCGATAAGATGAGCAACGAAAAGATTTTATTATTGCGCGCCTATGGCGCGAAGGTGGTCATCACCCCAACCGATGCGGGACCCGGCGATCCGCGCTCGTATTATGAAGTTGCCAAGAAATTCGCGCGCGAAGTTCCAAATGCAATCCTGGCGAATCAGTATCACAACCCCGATAACCCCCAAACGCATGTGATGACGACGGGTCCTGAAATTTGGGAGCAGACGGACGGCAAAGTGACTGACGTTATCATCGGCATCGGCACTGGCGGGTCGATCACAGGCGTGGGGCGTTATTTAAAATCGAAGAATCCGAACATCACGATTGTCGGCGTGGATATCGAAGGCTCGATCCTGACCGAGATCTGGCAGAACAATGGCGTCATCCCTCCCGGCGCATACCCCAAGACTTATAAAGTGGAAGGCATTGGCGAAGACTTTTTACCCTCCACCATGGATATTACCGTTGTGGATGCCATCGAACGCGCGGGCGATAAAGAGTCGTTTTTGTGGGCGCGTCAACTCGTGCGGCAGGAGGGGATTTTCGCGGGCGGCTCCTCCGGTTCGGCGATTGCAGGCGCGATCAAATATTGCCGCAAACTGACTCCCGACCGCCTCCCTGTCGTCATTTTGCCTGATTCCGGTTCCCGATACCTTTCCAAATTCTACGATGACAAGTGGATGCGCGAGTTCGGTTTCCTTTCGATGGAGTTCGGCGAAATGACGCTCGGCGACCTGCTGCTCGTCAAACCGAACAAAACGTTGTATACCGCAGCATTGGGAGACTCGATCCGCAAAGTGCTGGGAGTGATGCGTCAACATGCGATTTCGCAGATGCCCGTCATCGGCGCGGACGGTTCGCTGGCGGGGTTGATCGAGGAAGTGGACCTGCTCACTCACATGTTGGAGGCGCATGAACACAGCCACGAGGAAACCATCGATTCGCTCGTGCAGAACGCGGGCGCGGTCTTCCCTCCGGAGGCGTCCCTCGAAGATGCCATGCCGTCTCTCACGGCTGGTTATGCCCTGATCGTTGTGGATAACAGCAAGCCGGTTGGCATCCTGACCAAGATCGACGTGTTGGATTACGTGGCAGGGAAGATATAAATACCGCTTCGCCTCGTGGTTGGATTGTTCGCAGGCGCGTCACACGGGCGCGCCTGTTTTGATTCCAGTGACGGGCGGCGTTTTTTACCGCCGTTGGCGCGGTAAAGATGCTACAATGAATTTGGAAGAATGTGCCGCGTTGTGTACGGTTTTGAAAGGAGTTCGCCATGAAAGGAACGAATGCGCTGCTGGCTGGTTTTTTGAACATGCTGATCCCGGGGTCGAGCAACTTGTATGTACGCGGGGACTGGCGCAAGTTCATCCTATCCTTTATCGGTTATGGGTTCATGATCTTTGTTACGATCCTGATTGGCAACAATATCCAATATCTGCGCGAGTACACCCTGCCTCAGGGACTATGCACGGGCGGTCTTTTACTGGCAGTCTTTGCGTTTCTGTTCCACACCGGGATGAAGGAGGCTTCCATCCGCAACAGTGAAATTGACAGCGCCGCCCATTACCAGTCCATGCGGAGCGACACCTCCGGGGATGACCCAGTCGCAAAACTGGCGAAACTCCAAAGACAGCGCGACCAGGGCTTGATCTCGGACGAACAGCAGGAAACCAAAAAGGCTGAGATCGAATCAAAGCGGAAATAACGGCTTGAAAGAGACGTTCTTCATCTGACAGGCTTCTGCGCAACAGACCTGTCAGGTCTTCCCAGCGGACTCGCCCGAAGCGGACTTCCACAAACTGAGGGAGGGATTGATTTGTCCCGTGTCATCTTATTTTTTTATATTTCTTCAAGTATATCTAAAGTTTTTCTTATATCTGGCAATAAATCGGCTCTTGTTAATTCTTTAAGTGGCGTTTTTTTGTGTTCTCCATGATGTGGATCACTTGAGACTTCATTTAAGTCCCGAAGAGTTTTTAGAAGATCGGGTTGAACTTTGTTTAGTTCTTTGAGTTTATCCAGAATTTTGCCTAATGTTGTGATTCCACTTAAGTGTCGGTAATACTTGAATTGTAAGGCGGTTTCTATGCAAAGTCTTATTTTTTCTTGCGCATCTTGAACAGAACAATAGTCTTCGTCCAAATATCTTTCTAGGTCATCGATTCTTTGATGTTGACCAAGTTTTTGCTCTTTTTCTAAGTCAAACAAAATTAATTTACTGCCATTTACCTTATCCTTTCTTAATGAAATAACTTTTGGATTTGTTAATTTTTCGGCAAGGATAAATAAAAAGTCTTTGTTGTGAGTTAGAATAATTGACTGCTTAATTTTGTTGGAAATATCGCGGATGATTCTTGCTGTGAGATTTTTTCTATTATCGTCATGGCTAGAAAGGGGGTCATCAAAAACTACAATCGCATTGTGTAAATCATTCTGTCTTTTGATCCAATTAATAAAAAAAGCAAAACTTAAGGTGTTTTTTTCACCCTCGCTTAGTGTATTTTGAAACTCGGGGTTGTCACCTCTTGCTTGTAGCGGGACTTGTGTGTTGTTAATTACAAGCTGAAAATCAGCGTATGGTTGTTTTTGCTTTTTGTCGACTTTTTCGGAAAACCTATCAACTTTGAAATCGGCTCCTAAATCTTTGAGGGTCTCGTTTATATCTTTTTGATAATCTTCAAATATGCTTTTTGAATAATCTGAGAGCTTTTGCGTACACTGCTTTGTTGTTTCTAAGGCTACTGCATATTCATTTTCAGCTGCATTGTATTCTTTACACCATTGAATTTCTTCGGGTAAAAACCTTTTTAGGCATGCTTTGTAACGATCTTGCTCCTCTTTTAAGTCATCTATTGACAAGCCGCTAAGGCTTGAGAGGTGATCTTCAAACCTTTTTGCCAGCGAAACATAAATTTGATTTACTTTTTCTGACCAAGTGTTGATTTCCTCAAACTTAGTTGAAATAGAATTTAAGACATCTGTGGGAGGGATAAATGATAAATTTGTGATTTTTCTTTCTAACAGCTTTTGCGTTTCTATTTTTGATTCTTCTAGTTGCTTAATACATAATTCAAAGTCAAAAGATGGAAAAGCACTATTATCTTCTGTATAGTTTTTTAGCTCTTGAGCAGCATTTTCGATTTCCGTGTAATTAGATTTTATATTTAATACTTCTGATCGTGGATTCCACGAATCGAATTTACTTTTTATTTCTTCAATGTTTTGGAGTAGTTGACGATGTGCTTGGTTAAAATAACTTCTATAGGCATCGATTAAAGATTGGAGTTGGCTAATATCCTGACCGCAGAATGGGCAGGTTTCTTTGGCTTGTTCTAGTAATTCTCTGATTATAGGTTCTGCTTTTTCAGGGTCAACTGTGTGTTTTTGGAAATGGTTTTTAACTTTTACTTCTGCTTCGTTGTGAATATCTTCTAAGGTGCTTTGAAATGCATCGAATATTTCTTTCGCGCTCCAATTTTGCGTTTGAATAATGGCTTTATTGGTTAATACGCGAATTCTTTCCCCCTTATTTTTTATTTCTATTTTGCTTTCGACAATTTTTAGGTCTTTTTCAATTTCCTTAAACTCTCTGCTTTCAATAAGAAGATAGTCTTCTCGATTGGTATTTTTTTGCCGTAGAGATAATTCCTTCTTTTTATCTTCGAATAGATTGAGTAGACGCTTTTCTTCCTCTTTTGCTTTTACTAAGTCTGAATGTAGTGTTGTACCTTCTTCACCAATTACAAGGATATGAATTTTTTGTTTGTGAGCTGCTTCAACTTCGTGAACAAAGAGATTGTCAGAAATAAATTGTTGGTCAAAGACATAGATTTTAGGTGCAGGCGTTTTTGTGTGCGCCCACGAAGTGGATTGATAAATTGACTCCCCTCCAGCGCGAACAATAACAACTTCCTGATCTATTTCAACAGGCTTCCCATCTTTTAGCGATTTCCGCTGGATAATCTTTGATGTGTCGTTTTCAGATAAAGATTTCAATATATTGGCAATAGTACTTTTCCCATAGCCGTTATTTGCATAAATGATACTGCTTTTGGCAAACTCAAGGGATGCTTGAGTGGATGTATCTGGACGGTAATTTACAAAAGAACCAACACCCTGAATTAGTTTTATTCTTTTAATCACTTTGCACCACCTTTTGAGGTCGTATATCGATACCTGAGTGGAAAAATTATAACCTCAATTTTCTCCCCCTTGACTCTTTCCCCTCTCCGTCATAAAATCTCGCCCAACATACAACCAAAAACGCTGACGAGGACGAGTACACTTCAAAGCGATTTCCAGAGAGCCGAGCGGAAGACGGTGCAAGCGAGGCAAAAGCGCAGAAGTCGAATGGACCTCCGAGTTTCAAGGAGAAAGTCTGGTAGCCGATTAGCCACATGGTCGAGTAGCCAGAGCGAGTACCCGCGACGGGAACTGCACCCGTTACCACGCAGAGTTTCTTAGAAGGATACAACTACAGAACTACCAAACTATCCAACTAGCAAACTAAAAGAGTGACGCTGGCTTCCTTTCCTGTGTGCATCACGCAGGAATTTTTTGTTAAAACGGCGTTTAACTTGGGTGGCACCACGAGATTCCCCTCTCGTCCCAATGGACAGGAGGGGCTTTTAATTTAATCAACATTATGTCACTCTGAGGGAGCGTTCTTTGCGACCGAAGAGTCTCGACCGCCGTCGTAGAGATTCTTCGCTGCGCTCAGAATGACATATAACCAAAGGAGACCTTATGCTTCTTGAATCAACCACCGTACAAACTATCATCCGCGAGATCTCCGCCGACCTCGAAACGCCCGTCAGCCTGTACCTCAAACTGCGCGGAGACGGCACGTCGTTCCTGCTGGAGTCTGTCGAAGGCGGTGAGCGCATTGCGCGTTATTCGTTTATTGGCGTTCAACCCAAAGCGTTATATATTTTGCGTGATGAAGAAATTGAAATTCAAGATGAACACGGCTCACGTATCACGCATCACGCTGGCGACCCGACCCGTTTTTTACAAAATGAAATGGATCGCTTTCCCGCTGTCCGCGTGCCGAACGCGCCACGCTTCACGGGCGGGTTGGTGGGCTTTCTCGGGTTCGAGTCGGTTCGGTTTTTTGAACCAACTCTCGGCGTGAAAATGAAGCGTGGTTTAATTCCAGATGGAATTTATATGCTGGCAGATACCATCGTCGCCTTTGACCATGCGCGTCGCAGCATCTTCCTCATCGCCAATGTCTTGGACGGCAATGCCGAAGCCGCGAATCAGAAACTCGATGCGATTGAGTCGCGCATCAAACAATCTTTGCCGCCTGCGTCCAAAATAGAAATCAAGTCGTCAAAGATTAAGTCAAATCATACGCAGGGCACGTACGAAGACATGGTGCGCGCCGCGAAGGAAAATATTTCGGCGGGCGATATTTTTCAGGTGGTGCTTTCGCAGCGCTTCACGCGCGAGACGGATGTTGAGCCGTTCGATGTCTATCGCGCCGTGCGCCGACTCAACCCGTCGCCGTACATGTTCTTTTTTGATTTCGGAACCGTGGACGGCGAGCCGCTCTACCTGTGCGGATCGTCGCCTGAGATGTTCGTGCGCTTGGAAGGAAGAACCGCCTCGCTCCGCCCGATTGCTGGGACGCGACCCCGAGGGGCAGACAACGCCGCTGACGACGCTCTCGCGCAAGAACTGCTTGCCGACCCGAAGGAACGCGCCGAGCATGTCATGCTCGTTGACCTCGGACGCAACGACCTCGGGCGCGTGTGTGAATACGGCACGGTGCGCGTTTCGGATTTCTTCACCATCGAAAAATATTCACACGTCATGCACATCGTCTCGCATGTCGAAGGTAAACTCAAACCTGATTTGAACGCGTTTGATTTAGTCCGCGCCGCCTTCCCCGCAGGGACAGTCAGCGGCGCGCCGAAAGTCCGCGCGATGGAGATCATCGCCGACCTCGAACCTGATGCGCGCGGCGCCTACGCGGGCATGGTCGGCTACTTCGGCTTTGATGGCGCAATGGACACCTGCCTCGCCATCCGCACCATGGTCGGGCGCGGGGATACCGTCAGCGTGCAAGCAGGCGCAGGCATCGTCGCAGATTCGAATCCGACGACGGAGTATCAAGAGACGGTTAACAAAGCGTCTGCTATGTTGAAGGCTATTGAAGTAGCTGAATCGAATTCATAAGAAAGAGGAAAGAAGAAAGAATTGGAAAACTCGGTGGTTGAGTAGTCCCGCGTGCTCTTCGCGGGACGTATCGAAACCACCAGTTCGAGAAATACTTTCAATAACAGGAATTGCTTTTGACACTTGTTGGTTTCGACTGCTTGCGCTCAACCAACGGGGTTGAAAAAACTTCTTTCCTCTTTCATCTTTCTTCATCCCTCATATTTCATCCTTCATCCTTTGAAAGGAAATTACCTATGACACCAAAACCTAGACTATTAACTGGCGACCGTCCCACAGGACGCCTGCACCTCGGACATTACGTCGGCTCGCTGGCAAACCGCGTGCGGCTACAACATCAATACGACTCCTTCTTCATCATCGCAGACTTGCACACGCTGACCACCAAACCCGAGCCGCAATATATCAAAGAAGTGCCGACCTTCATCCGCGAGACCGTGCTGGACTACCTCGCCGTCGGCATTGACCCGAACGTCAGCACCATCTTTGTGCAATCCGCTGTGCCCGAAACCTATCAGTTGAATTTACTGTTTGAAATGCTCGTCACCGTTCCGCGCCTCGAACGAATGCCCACCCTCAAAGATATGGCTCGCGATGCCAACATGGACTCCATGCCGTTTGGTCTTCTCGGTTATCCTGTCCTGCAAGCCGTAGACATTCTCCTTCCGCGCGCGCAAGCCGTCCCCGTCGGGCGCGACAATCAATCGCATGTCGAACTCGCCCGCGAGATGGCGCGTAAATTCAACAACCTGTACGGCGACGTCTTCTCCGAACCCGAATCCATCATCGGCGATGTTCCGCTTTTGGTTGGCACGGATGGACAAAGCAAAATGTCCAAGTCGCTGGACAACGCCATCTATCTCTCCGACGACGCGGAAACAGTCAAGCAAAAGGTGATGAACATGTACACCGACCCGAAGCGACTCCGCGCCACCGACCCTGGGACAGTCGAAGGCAATCCTGTCTTCATCTACCACGACGCGTTCAATCCCTCCTACGCCGAAGTGGACGACCTCAAGGAACGCTACCGCCAGGGCAAAGTCGGCGATGTGGAAGTCAAAGAAAAACTCGCCCGTGCCATTAATAACTTCCTCGAACCCATCCGCGAAAAACGCGCCTACTTCCTCGCCCATCCCATGATTCCCCGCGACGTCCTCGCGGACGGCATCCGCCGTATGCAAGCCGAAGCCAAACAGACCATGGAACTCGTCCGCGAGAAAACAGGCTTGTCCTACTCGCTCGACCTGTTCGCAGATGAATTGGATATTTTCGGGAACGAAGATTAGGTTGAAGGTTACAAGTTACAGGTTGAAAGTTGCTCTTAACCTTCAACCTTAAACCTTCAACGTTCAACAAAAAGGATTTCACCATGCTAGTCCTAATTGACAACTACGACTCATTCACCTACAACCTCGTTCAATACTTCGGCGAACTCGGCGCGGACATTCGTGTCTACCGCAACGACCAGGTCTCGCTGAACGAACTCATCGCCCTCAAGCCTGACCACCTCGTCATCTCCCCAGGTCCAGGCGAACCGCTCAAAGACGGCGGCGTCTCGCCTGAAGCCGTCAAATACTTCACGGGCAAAGTCCCCGTGCTGGGAGTCTGTCTCGGGCATCAATGCCTCGGTGCCATCTACGGCGGCAAAGTAGACCGTGCTCCGCGCCTCATGCACGGCAAGACTTCGCCCGTCAAACACAATCAGCAGGGCATCTTCAAAGACATACCGACTCCCTTTGAAGCCATGCGCTATCACTCGCTCGTCGTCTATGAACCGATTCCCGCCGAACTCGAAGTCATCGCCCAAACCGACGAAGGTGAAGTGATGGGACTCAAACACAAACAGCACCCGACCTACGGCGTGCAGTTCCACCCCGAGTCGATCCTGACCGAACACGGCAAACAACTGCTCAAAAACTTTCTTGAAATCAAAGCGCCCGTTACGGAACACGCAACAAGCAACACGGATCTTCTCAAACCCTTCATCGCCAAAGTCATCAACCGCACTGACCTGACCGACCTCGAAGCCGAAGAAGCGATGACCGTCATCATGACAGGCGGCGCCACCCCCGCGCAGATCGGCTCGTATCTCACTGCGCTGCGCATGAAAGGCGAGACCATCCCCGAGATCACAGGCTCCGTCCGCGCCATGCGGAATGTCGCGGTGAAGGTCAACGTCAACGCCACCGATCCCATCTACGACATCGTCGGTACAGGCGGCGACGGCGCGCACACCTTCAACATTTCCACTGCCGCCGCGTTCGTCCTCGCAGGCACGGGACGCAAAGTTGCCAAACATGGCAACCGCGCTGCATCCTCTCAGTGCGGCAGCGCAGATGTTCTCTCCGCGCTCGGCGTCAATCTCGACCTCACGCCCGATCAAGTTGCCAACGCCATCGAGCAGGTCGGTATCGGTTTCATGTTTGCGCCCAAGTTCCATCCTGCCATGAAATACGCCGTCGGTCCGCGCAAAGAGATGGGGCAGCGCACCATCTTCAACATCCTCGGTCCGCTCACCAATCCCGCGGGCGCGCGCATCCAACTCACGGGCGTCTATGACGCCAAACTCACCGAGCCGCTCGCGCACGTTCTCAAAGAACTCGGCAGCCAAGCCGCGCTCATCATCCACGGCGCCAACGGTCTCGACGAACTCAATCCCTCGGGCGTCAATCGCGTCAGCCATCTTCGCAACGGGGACGTCGAAACCTACGACCTCAACCCCGCCGACCTTGGTCTCGCGCCCTGCACCGTCGCCGACCTTCGCGGCGGCACGCCCGATGAATCAGCGGAGATGATGCGTCAGATTTTGAGTGGCAACTTGAAAGGCGCAAGACGCGACGCCGTCCTGCTCAACGCCGCCGCCGCTCTCGCCGCCGAGTCAGGCGACTTCAAATCCGCGCTCGCAGAAGCCGAAGCATCCCTCAACAGCGGTGCAGCCCTCAACAAACTGATTGCCCTTGTGGATTTCACTCGCTCATGACCAACATTCTCGAAAAAATCCTTGACCAAAAACGATTGGAAATTGCGGCGCTCGACGCCCAAGCCTTGCGCCACGCCGCCGAGCAGAGTCCAACACCCAGAGATTTTCTTGCCTCTATTACCCCTCGCCCTTTGGGAGAGGGGACAGGGGTGAGGGAGCGCCGCCGCTTCGGATATGATCCCAGCATGGGGCTCCGCCCGAGCCTGATCGCTGAACTCAAGCGTGCTTCACCCTCCAAGGGAATCCTCGCCCCGCACCTCGACCTCTTCCAAGTCGCCGACATCTACACCCAAAACGGCGCTTCCGCAATTTCCGTCCTCACCGACGAGAAATTCTTCATGGGCAGCCTCGAAACCTTGCGCAAACTCCGCAACCTTCAACCTTCAACCTTCGACCTTCAACCCGTGCCCCTTCTTCGCAAGGATTTCATCATCGACGAGTCCCAAATCTACGAAGCAAGAGCCAACGGTGCCGACGCAATCCTTCTTATTGCCGCAGCATTGCCCGATGACAAACATTTCGCAGACCTCCATGCTTGCGCTCTTAGTCTCGGACTCACCGCCCTCGTCGAAGTCCACGACGAAGCCGAAACCGAGCGCGCCTTGAAGATTCCCAACATCCAACTCATCGGCATCAACAACCGCAACCTCGCCACCTTCGAAGTTTCACTCACCACCACCGAACGCCTCCGCCCAATGATCCCCGCCGAAATCACCGTTGTCGCAGAGTCTGGAATTTTCACAGCACAAGATGTTGAGCGATTAGAAAAAGCCAATGTAGATGCCATCTTGGTAGGGGAGGCGTTGGTCACATCCGAAGACATCCCTGCGAAAGTAAGGGAGTTGTCAGGTTTATGATATGTCGTTGCGAGGGCGCTCCTGCTCTTCGCCCGAAGCAACCTCCAGTTCCTTGAATGCACCTGTTTCAACAGGAGATTGCTTCGTCGGGAAGAGCGCCCTCCTCGCAACGACATAAAAGAGAGAATATGACCAAAATAAAAATCTGCGGAATCAAAACCCTTCCCGACTCCCTCGCCGCCATCGAAGCAGGCGCGGACTATCTTGGATTTAATTTCTACCCCAAGAGCGTCCGCTTCATTGAAAAGTCTATTTGCGCTGAAATCACATCCGTGCTGAAGCGTGAACATCCGCAAATCAAACTTGTTGGTGTGTTTGTAAATTCATCGGTTGAAGAAATAAAAGACATCCTGCAAACCTGTCAACTCGACCTCGCTCAACTACACGGCGATGAAACGCCAGAGATTTTTGCCCAACTCGCCCCGCACGCTTTCCGTGCCTTTCGTGGAATTCCAGAATCAAACGCGGATTATGAAAGAAACGAAGCCCCTTTTATTTTGATCGATGCCGCCGTCAAAGGCGTCTACGGCGGAAGCGGAGTCACCGCCGATTGGACAGCCGCCGCAGAACTTGCAAAGCAATATCCGCTCCTGCTCGCAGGCGGACTGACCCCCGAAAACGTCGCGGACGCCGTTCGCCAGGTCCAACCCTGGGGCGTGGATGTGGCTTCGGGTGTTGAATCCGCTCCGGGGGAGAAAGATGCGGGGAAGATGAAAGCGTTCGTGAGAGCGATACTCGATATTCGAGATTCGGAATCAGCGTAGATAAATTCCCGATCCCAAATATCGAATTACGAGTATCGAATATTTGATAACGGAGAACTTATGTCAACCACTTTATTACCCCACAAATTTGGTCCCTACGGCGGACAATTCGTCCCCGAAACGCTCATGCCCGCGCTGATCGAGTTGGAGCGTGAGTTCGTCTTGGCGCGGAATGACCCAGCCTTCAACGCAGAGTTCGACAAATTGATGGCGTCATTTGTGGGCAGACCCACGCCGTTGACTTATGCAAAACGCTTGTCCGAAAAATTGGGCGGTGCGCAAATCTATTTGAAGCGCGAAGATTTGGCGCACACGGGCGCACATAAAATTAATAACGCGTTGGGACAGGCCTTGCTTGTCAAGCGCATGGGAAAGAAACGCATCGTTGCTGAGACGGGCGCAGGTCAGCATGGAGTCGCATCTGCCACCGCTGCGGCATTGCTCGGACTCGAGTGTGTGGTGTATATGGGTTCCGTGGACATCGCACGGCAGGAGCCAAACGTCTTCCGCATGAAGTTGCTTGGCGCGGAGGTGCGACCTGTCGAATCAGGGACGAAGACCTTGAAGGACGCCATTAACGAAGCCATCCGCGATTGGGTGACGAACGTGCGCGATACGCATTATCTGCTTGGTTCGGCTTTAGGTCCGCACCCGTACCCGACCATTGTGCGTGAGTTTCAGTCCGTCATTGGGCGTGAGGCGCGTGAGCAAATGCTCATGGACGCGGGACGCCTGCCCGATACGGTCATCGCCTGCGTAGGCGGTGGCTCGAATGCCATCGGCGTCTTCAGCGGATTTGTGAACGACGAAGCCGTGGAACTCATCGGCGTGGAAGCAGGTGGCAGTGGAATTTCCTCAGGCAAACATGCGGCTCGCTTCGGTGACGCGACTAAGGCGCGCGTGGGCGTCATTCACGGCACGCAGACGTATGTCTTGCAAGATGAAGATGGACAAATCGCCGAAACACATTCGGTTTCGGCTGGCTTGGATTATGCTGCCGTCGGTCCCGAACATGCCATGCTGCGCGACAACGAACGCGCCTTCTACACCTCGGCAACGGATGAAGAAGCCTTGAACGCCTTTCATACCTTGTGCCACACCGAAGGGATTATCCCCGCGTTGGAATCATCTCATGCAATTGCAGAGGTCATCAAGCGCGCGCCGAAGATGAAAAAGGATCAGGTCATTCTGGTCAATTTGTCAGGAAGAGGGGACAAGGATTTGAATACGGTTATCAAGGAATTAGGAAATGGGGAATAGTAAATTGGAAAAACCCTATTCCCTATTCACTATTCACTAACAATGAGGAACCTATGTACAGACTTGAATCTGCTTTTCAAAACAAACCCATCTTCATGCCCTATTTCCCCTTGGGGTATCCCGATCTGGAAATATCCATTGACGTGATCGAAGCGCTCGCTCAAAACGGCGCGGACTTGATCGAAGTGGGGCTTTCGTTCTCCGACCCGCTCGCGGATGGACCCGTGATTCAGCAAGCCACACAAGTTGCCTTGGAAAAAGGAATCACAGTCAAGAAGTCTCTCGAAGCCGTGAAGGAACTCCGCAAACGCGGCGTGACCATTCCGCTGATTTTGATGGGCTATTACAACCCCATGCTGGCGTATGGACTGGAGAAATTCATCCACGATGCGCGTGAAGCAGGCGCGGATGGATTCATCGTCCCTGACTTGCCGTTGGAAGAAGCGGAGGAATTCCAATCCATCAATGGCGATATGCCATTAATTCAAATGCTCGCGCCAACCTCGCCCGATGAACGCATGGAAGCGATTGCGCGAACTGCAAAGGGGTTTATCTATCTGGTTTCGGTGACTGGGGTGACGGGTGAACGCAGGGAAGTTTCAAACGACCTTGGCGATTTGATTTCGCGGGTGCGGGCACATACGTCCGTGCCAGTGTGTGTAGGATTTGGTATCGGCACGCCCGAACAAGCCAAACAGGTCGGTCAACTCGCGGACGGGGTCATTGTCGGTTCGGCGTGCGTGAAAATGATTGGGGGGAGTCAAAAGCCTGTTGAAACAGCGAAGCAGTTCGCGGCGGAGTTTCGAAGCGCGTTATCGAACCATGGATAAACGCGGGTACATTTGATTTATCCGCGATTATCTGTGGTTAACTTCGCTCCGTCCACGAGGGGTGGGCGTATTTTTCTTTGACCAATTCCTCGGCGCGCCTGATCTCGGTGGGGGACATCTCCCCGCGCTCGAATCGGATGTTCAGTTCGGTTTCAAACCCCTGCACGAAGGCTTCGGCGGCGCGCGACCACGAAACTTCTGCGCCCAAAACAGACTCAACCGTTGTCGCCCGCGCGAGCAGGCGCTCTTTGGCATTTTCCCTTGCTGTTTCGGTTTCAAATACCAGCGCGTCGCAGATGCGGGTCAGGTCGCTTGTTAATGGAAGCGAGCCGTGTTGCAGCACGCCTTCCTTCTTCCGCGCCTGCGCCGAGCCGATGAGTTTTCTTCCATTGACGGTAATCTCATAAGTGGAAGGCACTTCAAAGCAAACGGGGTTTGGTTTCTTTGTGGCGGGGGCGTCGGCGTTTTCTTTGACTTCGACTGGCAAACTCAATTTGCGGACGGCATGCAATAATGCCTTTGACAGTCGGTTGTATGATTCCAACACGCCGCCCGCAAGGATGGGTTCGTCCGCGGAGCCCGTGACAGAGTAGGTCAATTCGTCAGTATGCAGGATCGCCCGTCCCCCCGTCATGCGGCGGACGACTTCCCAGCCGCGGGAATTCAGTCGAGTGATGTCCACGTCTTTGAGTGACTGCGCGTAGCCAAGTGAGAGGCACGGCGGATTCCACGCGTATAAACGAAGCGTGGGTTTCGATTCCCCGCGATAAATATGTTCGAGGATGGCTTCATCCGCCGCCATATTCCATGCGCCGGCGGATGGGGGAGTGTGAAGTAAGCGCCAGGTGGTCATGGATGTTTTATACGATTTTGGAAAATTTCTCCGCCGCCTCTTCCACTACCTTGTTGCCTGCGTTTTCCAAAGGAGAGCGGATACTCCACTGCGGCAGCCCGTGTATTTTATGAAGCAAGCCTTTGAGCATGGGGGCGATGGGAGTGTATTGTTCGAGAAAGCGGCGTTGTTCCGTTACAAGTTTTTGCGCTTTGGATGGGTCTTTGCCTTCCTGAAATAAATCCCAGACTTTGCGTAAATTATCCGAGATGAGATTGGCGGGCGCAGTGATCGCGCCTTGGGCGTGGTTGATCAACGCGTGATGGAAGTAGGAATCGGTGCCGTTCAACACAAGCAAATCTTTTCCAAATCTCTGTCCGACTGCGGTTGCAAACGCCTCATCATGTGACGAATCTTTGATGCCTGCAAATTGACCTGGGAACTTCGCTTTGAGTCGTTCGAGCAATTCCAATGAAAAGCCGATGCCTGTCATCGGCGGGATATGATAGCCGAGCAGGTATTTTCCCTGAGGCACGGCTTTTGTTATCACTTCGCTGAACCAGTTGAACAAGCCGTCATCGGTCACTTTGCGGAAGTAATACGGCGGCAGGACGACAACGCCGTCGTAATTGAGTTCAAAGGCGAGTTTGGTCAATTCGATGGTTTCGGAGAGGCTGGGCGTGCCTGTGCCAGCCAGCAGTTTGAAATCCCGCACCTGGCTGCGGATGACCCGCACGGAACGCATGAAGGCTTCCCGTTCCTTTGGCGAGAAGGATGGTCCTTCGCCTGTGGTTCCGAAGAGCAATGCGCCGTGGCATCCCCTGTCGGCGAGGAAATGTATAAACGCGGGAACAGACTCAAAGTCAAAAGAGGAGGCGTCTGCTGTGAGGGGAGTGACGGCGGCGGCGTAGATTCCAGCCAGTGGATGAAGGTCGGTCATGATCATTCTTTCTTCTCGACGAATTTTTTTGCGGCAGTTTCGGGGGGCTGCAGGGGCTGCCCGTGTTCCTTGTATAGATAATGCTGGTGATCCAACACCCACAGATACAGGTCGCCTTCGGTTTTGCCGGGGAATTCCTTTAATATGCCGCTTTCGCGAACGACTTCGATGATGGGCATATATACCGTATCATACCAATGCGCCACAGCCTCTTCATCCGGGATGTGCCGCTGGAAATCGATGCCCATGAAATAACCGTGAACGGCGATGTGTTCGAGCATGCGTTCGAAGCCGTCGGGGATGGTGAGTTTTATGTTTACGCCTGGGCGGATTTTATCCAGCGAGGTGCGTTCAAGGAAGTGAACCTTTGTATGGAGGATCTGAAGGTCTTCGGGTTTGATGTTGGGGGTGATGTTCACGCGCGTGGCGCATTCGCGCACTTCGGCGTCTATGAACAGCTGCCCTTTCTCGCGCGCGACGGAAACGCGATGGTGACCATCCACCACGAAATACACTTCGCCGACTTTATACAAAACGACAGGCGGGAGGTGGATATCCTCATAGAAGGCGCGATCCACCTTTTGCCAGCGGCTGGCAAGTTGATCTTCCTTGGGGAGGAAGGCGCGGTCAAATTCGTGATAGCGGTTCAGACTCCCGACGATCTGATCCACGCGGACGGTTTTTACTCCCCGATAGATGGGTCCGCCGATGTGCAGTTTTTCCTTGATCTCGTCGTAGGAAAGCAGGGTGTTGACACCCCGACCCGATATGACGGAGAATACCTGGTTGATAAACGATTTAAAGCGCGCCCGGCTGAAATCGGAGCGCACCCGCGCATTCATTTCGTTCGACATTTCCTAACTCACTTCTATGATTTTATATGGAAAGACATTGATGATTTTGGCGGAGCCGCTTGTTGTTGCCTGCTCTTCGAGATTGTTTCTGTAAAAATGAGTGTGTCCGTGAAGAAGGTAACGCGGCTTGGCGATGCCCATGAGCCAGTTCAAGGCTTTGAGTCCCTGGTGGGCGGGGTCTGTATCATCGTGGATGCCGAAGGGCGGCGAGTGGCTGATGAGGATGTCCAGCGCGCGCCCGTGTTCGATGCGGTTCTTCCATAACAGGGGCAGCATCCGAAACGCCCGCATATATGCCTCCAACTGGGTGTATTGGTTCACTCCGTCGGGTCGGTAGCGGATGCATCCGCCGAAGCCGCCGATCAGCAGGTGTTTGTGGCGCGCAGTTTTGAGGTCCAGGTTGGAGCCGCCCTCGGCTCTCGAACGGGAATCCTTCCAGTCGAATTCAGGGTCGTGATTCCCCGGCACATAGAGCATCGGCTTGTTCAATACGGTGACGATGTATTCCAAATAGGTGTAGGGCAGGTCGCCGCAGCCGAGGATGAGGTCCACATCATGAAAATGACCGCCTGGCGCGAGGGTATACATGCGCTCCACGACCTGGTCGCTTACCGCGAGGATCTTCACAGCGTGGATTGTGCCGTAGAAATCGATTCCGTGCAAGTGAAGACGCCGACAAAATTGCAATTCCCATGATTTGCAATTCCCTTCACTGCACACTATAATTCACCCACTGTATTGAACGTGGAAGGAGACCCTTCTGGAAACCAAAAACATCACTTCCCCCACTGATTCGGAGTCCGGCTCGGGTGAACAATCATCCCGCCAGCAATTACAGCCTGGTATAACGCTTGTCAATCGTTACAGCATCCAGGATGTGATCGGCATTGGCGGGATGGGTTCGGTGTACCGCGCCCGCGACATGCACTTCCCGAATGTGGCAAAGTTGGTGGCGGTTAAGGAAATGATCAACTTGGCGCCCGACCCGCTCGTGCGGCAGACGATTGTACAGAATTTCGAGCGCGAGGCGAATATCCTTGCCACGCTTCATCATCCTTCGATTCCGCGTATTTACGATTACTTTTCGCATAACGATCACTCCTACCTTGTGCTGGAGTTCATTCACGGCAAGGACCTCGAGGCTGTGCTAAACGATACGAACGGGTTTCTGCCGGAGGATCAGATCATCAGCTGGGCAGTCCAGTTGTGCGATGTGCTGGCGTACCTGCACGACCACAAGCCGGACCCGATCATCTTCCGCGATATGAAGCCCTCGAACGTGATGATCAACCAGAACGGGGATGTGATGCTTGTGGATTTCGGCATCGCGAAAACGTTTCAATCGGGACAGAAGGGCACGATGATCGGCACGGAGGGGTATTCTCCGCCTGAACAATATCGCGGGGAAGCCACACCTCTTGCGGACATCTATTCGCTGGGCGCAACCTTGCATCACGCCGCCACCCGGCGCGACCCGCGTCTCGAGCCGCCTTTTTCCTTTGCCGAACGCCCCATCCGGCGCATCAACCCGAATATTTCCGTCGAGTTCGAAGCGGTCATCAATACCGCGCTTCAATATAATCCGGGAGACCGCTTCCCCAATGCTTCCGCAATGAAGGAAGCGTTGATAAATGTGGCGCGCAAGACCGGCGCGCTCTCGAAGATCACGTCTGCTTTGCCGGTTTCCAGCGGCGGGATCAAACCGCTCTGGTCGTTCAAATGCGAAGATGAGATTCGCGGGACGCCTGTGCTTCATCAAGGCGCGCTCTTCATCGGCTGTTACGACAATAATCTGTATGCGTTGAACGCCGCGGATGGACAGTTCCAATGGAAATATGCAACAGAAGGCGGGATTGTCTCGCGCCCGCTGGTGTACGACAACAATGTCTTCTTTGGTTCGGAGGATTATCGGCTGCACGTGATCAGCGCGCGTACCGGCAAGGTGGCGTGGACGTATTACACGGAAGGCAAAATCTATTCCTCGCCGCGCATCGCAGATGGACATATTTTCTTCGGGTCGGAAGATCAGTATTTGCACGCTGTAAACGTCTCCAGTGGGCGCGCGGTCTGGAAACTGCTTTCCGATGCGCCGATCTATTCCTCGCCGCTGGTCGCAAATGAACTGGTCTATTTTGGCACGGAATCCGGCTCCTTTTACGCGCTGGATTTTCGCGGCGAAACGAAGTGGCGTTTTCAAGCCAAACGCGCCATCACTTCATCCCCGGTAAATAAAGGGCAGGCTGTTTACATGGCGTCACTCGACAGCACCCTGTACGCGCTGGATGCGATAAGCGGCTGGGCGATCTGGAAGTTCCGGCTTGGCAAGGGATCCATTTCCTCCCCCGCGCTCGCGGATGATTTTATTTTCGTCGGCGCCTCCGACGGATTTATCTACTGCATCGACGCCCGCACCTCGAAGGAGGTCTGGCGCTTCCGCACGGAAAACCAGGTGGGCAGTTCGCCGGTTGTGTACAAAGACTCGGTGTATTGCGGCTCCGCAGACGGTTTCATGTACTGCCTTGAATATCGCACGGGACGCCTGCGTTGGAAATTCGAAACACAGGGACCGATCACAGGGTCGCCGGCGGTGTTCGATGACATTGTATATTTTGGCTCGACAGACCATCACGTCTATGCTCTGTTTGCCTAAAAGGAGTGCTCGTGGCTGACTTTTTTAGAAAACTTTTCGGTTCAAAAGAAGACACCCCAAAACAGGAGAATGCGGACTCCGCCACCACTGCGCCGTTGACCGATCAGCAGATCAAGTCCATTCTCGACAACCAAAACGTCAAGTACGATATGAAGCAGCTGATCGCCAGCGTTGGGCAATCCGTTGGGAAACAACGCGAACACAACGAGGACAGCGTCCTTGCGCTTACCTCCACCATTGCAGGCGGCGTGGAAAGTGTCCCCTTTGGTTTGTACGTCGTAGCCGACGGGATGGGCGGGCATCAATTCGGCGAGGTCGCCAGCAATGCCGCCATTCGCATTATCGGCGGCAATGTCGCCAGGAAGTTCCACTCCTATCTTTACCACCTTCCCACGCAATCGCTCCAGGAATCCCTCCAGGAAGTGATGGAATCCTCGATTATGGAGGCGCATCAATACGTCCAGCGTGAAGCGCCGGGCAGCGGCACCACGGTCACAGCCGCGCTTGTGCTTGGACAGCAGATGACCATCGCCCACGTCGGAGACAGCCGCGCCTATGCTGTCTATCCCGACGGGAGAGTGGAAACGCTCACACGCGACCATTCGCTGGTCAAACGCCTCGAGGAACTCGGACACCTCAGCAAGGATGAAGCGGAAAGCTTTCCCCATCGCAACGTTTTGATCCGCGCCCTGGGGCAGGGCGAAACGCTCGAAGCCGATATTTTCACCGTCCCATTTCCCCAGGGCGGCTACCTCCTGCTTTGCAGCGACGGTCTATGGGGCGTCGTCAATGACAAGGATATCTTCCGCATTGTGCGCGAAGCGCCGAATTTACATCGCGCCTGCCAGAGCCTGGTGGAAGCCGCCAATGCTGCCGGAGGTCCCGATAATATTACCGTCGCCCTCGTCCAGCAAATCGGATAACCATGCCATTCCGCAAGCCCGATTATTATTCGATCCTGGGAGTATTCCGTGACGCCACGCAGGAGGAGATAAAACGCGCCTATTTGGAATCCGCCCAGCGTTTGCATCCCGATAAAAATACGATTGACGGCGAAACCGAACTGTTCCTGTCTGTGCAGCAGGCGTATGAGGTTTTGTCGAATCCGAAACGCCGAAGTTTATACGACGCGACGCTGCCCCCTGCGATTGAAGGAAACGAGATGGTTCGCCATCAAATTCACTTCAGCCGCCCAAGTTTGGTAAAAATGGGGGAGGAGCAATTGATCTATGCGCTTCTCGAGGCGGCGCCTCGCGAGGAAAAGACATCCTCGAACCTCCCCGCGCCGCCCCTTAACCTCTGCCTCGTTTTGGATCGTTCCACATCCATGCAGGGCGAAAAACTGGACATACTAAAAGCGGCGGCGGTCCAGTTGCTGCGCAGCCTGCGCCCGCAAGACTTATTGAGCATTGTGGCATTCAGCGATAACGCCGAAGTGATCATCCCGGCGGAAGTCAGTTTCGACAGGCGGAAACAGGAGGGGCGCATTCAAATGATGCAAGCCTCCGGCGCAACCGAAATTTACAACGGCTTGGATGCGGGCGTGAAGGAAATCCGCCGGAACCTGGACCCGTCGCGCGTTAATCACATTATCCTTTTGACGGATGGACATACGTACGGCGATGAACAGGCGTGCCTGCGCCTTGCAGAGGAAGCCGCCGCCCAGAATATCGGCATCTCCGGCATGGGCATTGGACATGAATGGAACGACATCTTTCTCGATGCGCTTGCCGGTAAGACGGGCGGCTCTTCGGCGTATATTACAAAACCAAAGGACATCCAGCGCCTGCTCGTGGAAAAATTCAAGTCCCTCATCGCAACGTTCGCCGACGAGGTGGTGCTGGAACACAAGCGGCAGGAAGGCATAAAGATCAATTACGCCTTTCGTCTTCAGCCGGAAGGCGGTCCGATTGACATTGAACCCGCCATGCGGCTTGGTCCAATTTTGTTGGACGCCCCCTTGCAGGTCCTATTCGAGTTCATCGTCAGCCCGGAGGCGTTGAACGGCGATAAGACCCTTTTATTGACCGGCTCCCTGAAGACTTCCATTGCGGCTCATCCCATGCCTGTTCCGCCCATCCGCCTCCACCTGACCCGCGACGTGCGCCCGGACCCTTCGACTCAGCCTCCTCCGACGCGAATCCTGAGCGCGCTCTCGCGGCTTACCTTATACCGAATGCAGGAACGCGCCCGGGCGGCGGTTAGCGAAGGGCAATTCGATGCGGCGGTTCGGCACCTGCAAAATCTTGCCACCCACCTGCTTTCTCAGGGAGAGCATTCGCTTGCAAAGACCGCGCTTCTGGAGGCGGAAACCATCGAAAAAATGCACGCCTGGAGCGCCGGCGGAAGCAAGGATATAAAATACAGCACCCGCGCTTTTTTGTTGAATCCACCGAAGGAGAAAGCAGTATGATCGTTTGCTCCAATTGCAAACATGAGAATATCACCGGGGCGATGTTTTGCGACGAATGCGGCGCGCAGTTGTTGCAAGGCAATTCGTTGACCACCCAATCCATCGAGGAAACAACGAATAAGTTCAACGTCGGCAAAAAAGTGGCGGATGAACTGTACCAGTCCTTCAACGGGATGGATGCGTGGGGGAGTCTGCACCTGCTCGATACCGGGCAAGTCCTCCCGCTTTCGTCCCGCAACGAATTCACCCTCGGGCGAATCAGCGAAGGGCAGCCCATCATGCCGGATATCGATCTTTCCCCGTACCAGGCGTATGGCGCCGGAGTATCACGACTTCATGCGGTTATCAAGCGGGACGGCGCGCGCATCATTTTCATGGACCTTGGTTCGTCCAACGGCACGTATGTGAATGGGAATCGTTTGTCGCCCAATGTGGAACAGATTGTGCATCACGGCGATATTTTTGTGCTTGGAAAGTTGAAAATGCAGCTGCTTGTAAAAAACACCTAACCACGAAAGCGAGAGAATATGGCATATTCGGTTATCTTACACATCCCGGGGGAAACGTCGGTGGCGGGCGAGGTCGAGGAACTTCCCAAGCCGGCGGATACGATTATCGTGGTCACGAATCCGCGCCAGAAGGATGGCAAGGACTTGCACTACATTGATCACGACACGGTAAAGGTGATCTGGCCCCTTTCCAAAGTGGGCTTCATCGAAATCCTTGGCGATGCCGAAGAGGAAAAGATCATCGGTTTTGTGAGGGAATGACATGGCAGACATGGATAGACGCCGCATCCTTGTAGTGGATGACGAGGAACGCATGGTGCGTTTCATCCGCATGAACCTCGAACATGACGGGTTTCAGGTGGAAGAGGCATTCAACGGAAAACAGGCGATTCAGAAAATCCGCGATTTTACGCCGGACCTGATCCTACTCGATGTGATGATGCCCGATCTGGATGGCTTCGAAGTGCTGGAGACCATCCGCGATTTCAGCAACGTGCCGGTCATCATGCTCACGGCAAAGGGCGAAGAGGATGACCGCGTGCGCGGACTTGAAAACGGCGCGGACGACTACATTACAAAACCGTTCAGTCCCCGCGAACTGGTCAGCCGCATCAAGGCTGTGCTTCGCCGCACCGAAGGCGCGACAGGCTCCATGCACGGATTGATCGAAGTTGACAAACGCCTCAAAATTGACTTTGACCGCCGCGAAATCTGGCTGGAAGGCAAACTTGTCAAACTGCGCCCTACGGAATACCGCCTGCTTTACCATCTTGTTCAAAATGCAGGCTGGGTGGTTTCCCACGACCAACTCCTCCAAAAGGTGTGGGGATACGAATACCGCGACGAACCGCACTACGTCCGCCTCTACATTAATTACTTGCGCCAGAAATTGGAGAAAGACCCCGCCAATCCGCAATACATCCTCACCGAGCGCGGGGTGGGATACCGCTTTGTGGATTTCAAAAGAAGCAAGGAATAAAAATTCTAACGAAACAAAAACATAACGCTTGCGTTTTTCTAACGCAGGCGTTTTAAATTAATGGCATGAAATCCAATCCAAAAGGAGGTACCTATGTCCAGTATCATTCGTTGGGAGCCCGCTCGTGAAATGATGTCTCTGCGCGAGGCCATGGATCGTCTCTTCGACGACGCTTTTACCCGCCCGCTCGGCATCGCCGGAAACAACTGGTCTGTCCCGGCAGTGGATATGTACCAGACCGATGATGAAGTCGTGGTGAAAGCCGCGCTTCCCGGCATCAAATCGGATGAAGTGCAGATCAACGTCACGGGCGAAATGCTTACCATCAAGGGCGAAACCAGCCAAAAGGAAGAGGTGAAGGAGAAAGCCTATCATCTGCGCGAACAACGCTGGGGCTCCTTCGAACGCTCTGTTGCTCTGCCTGTAGCAGTGGTGGCAGACAAAGCCAAGGCGGAGTTCGAAAACGGCATCCTTACCATCACCCTTCCGAAGGCGGAAGAAGTCAAGCCCAAGACCATCACCATCAAATCGAAATAACATCGTGCCTGCAAAAAAGAGCCGGGAAAATTCCCCCGGCTCTTTTTCGTTGCGGACGTTTTCCTCGCATCACCCCGGACCCGCGAACTGATTCGCCCACCCACAGCCGGATTTACGCTGACAGCGGGTAAAATTGGCAAAACCGAATCCGAAACGACCGGGCAGGTAATATCATGAAAAATTTCGACCCGAAATACAACGACATCCCAAAGACGGAAATTCACTGTCATCTCGAAGGCGCGATCCGCACGCAGACGATCATCGACGTGGCGCGCGAACACAATATCAGCCTGCCTTCCTATGAAGTGGGAGAGTTGGAGAAGCATGTTAAAGTCCTCGACCAGATGAAGGACTTGCAAGCCGTATTGGAGGCATTCGGTATTTTTCAGCGAAGCATCACCTCGCCTGCCGTGTTCGAACGGATTGCATGGGAACTATTCGAAGATTGCGCGCAGCAGAACATCAAACTCTTTGAGGTGCGCTTCTCGCCCGATTGGGCGTTTCACGGACATAACCTAGATTGGGACGCCTGCCTCGAAGCGCTGCTTCGCGCGCAGGAACGCGCCGAAAAAGAATTTGACATGGCAATCGGCATCATCGCCATCACCTCGCGGAGCATGGGCGCGGAATCCTGCGTCAAAACAGTGGATTGGGCAATCCGTCACCAGAAACATATCCAAGCCGTTGACCTTGCCGACGGCGAGATGATCTACCCGATGAAGGATTTCGTAAAACCGATTTTGAAGGCAAAAGACGCCGGCTTGAAAGTGACCATCCACTCCGGCGAGGATACGCCCGCTTCCTACGTCATCGAAACCATCGAGAATTTCAAGCCGGATCGAATCGGTCACGGCATTCACAGCATTGAAGACATGCAGGCTGTCGAAATGCTCATCGAAAGGGGAATCACGCTTGAGGTGAATCCCTGGTCGAATTTTTTGACCAACTCCGTCCCGACGATTGAGGCGCATCCTCTCAAGAAGTTATTCGATCTCGGCGTGCGTGTCACCATCAACTCGGACGATCCCGAAGTCCTCGAAACGAACGTCAATAACGAATATCGCATTGCTCACGAAATCCTCGGCATGAGCATGGAGGATATCCGCGCCTGCAATCGCGTTGCCTTCGAGTCTTCATTCATCGAGGCTGAAAAGGCGCAAAGAATCTGGAATAAGTATTTCGTTAACAACTCCCCGAATCCAAATTGACCGATTCGCAACCCTTGGGGTAAAATAACACGCTAGTCTCACCCGGAAACACCTGTCCCTTTGGGGATTGTGTAATTATCTTCAAGGAATAATAAAGGAACGTAGAATGCCCAAGCGAACATACCAACCCAAGATCCGCCGCCGCGTGCGTGTACATGGTTTCCGCGCGCGCATGGCAACGGCTGACGGGCGCGCCGTGCTCAAGCGCCGCCGCCTGAAAGGCCGCTACAAACTTACCGTCAAATCGAACGAACACGTCAAGAAAGTTCGTTGGTAAATCTCGCAGCGTTTCGACGCGGAGATTGCCAATGAGGCGCGGGTGCAGAAACGATTTCGACTGTCCCGATCCGAAGATTTCAAGCGGGTGCGGCGAACAGGCAAGTCCTATGCCCATCCGCTTGTTGTGTTGGTAGCCCAATCCGGCGGACAGAAAAATGTCCGCATCGGCGTTGCGGCGGGGAAGACGGCAGGAACAGCTGTCCACCGCAACCGGGCGAAACGACTTCTGCGCGAAGCCGTCCGACCATTGCTTCCCTCTCTCGCCTCCGGCTGGGACCTGATCCTGATTGCCCGCCCCGCGCTTGTCACCGCCACCCTGGAAGACACCCGCTCCGCGTTGATTACCCTCCTCAAACGCGCCAATATTCTCCCCGCGAATGAATCCTGAAACCCAATTCCATTTACATGATTATTCCCACGAGCCGCGCCTGCGCGATCTGCCGCGGACGGTGTGGAATTTGCCGCGCATCGCCGTGCTGGCGTTGTTCCGTTTATATCAAAAGGTAATCTCGCCGGGGCTGCCCGCGAACACCTGCCGCTTCTATCCGTCCTGTTCCCATTACGGCTACCAGGCGGTTTATAAACACGGCGCGTTGAAGGGATCATTCATGGCGGTCTGGCGGGTGCTGCGCTGCAATCCGTTCAACCCCGGCGGATACGACCCAGTTCCATGACAAAATCATCGTCATGTGGAATGACGATTACGATAAGTTAGGAGTACTACCGATTTGAATACGAAACGATTGATGTTGTTTGTTTTGCTTGCCCTCGGCGCGCTTTTTCTCGGCGCATGCAGCGGGCAGCCTCTGACAAATACCTGGCCCGGTCTCGCTGCAGACGGGGAACGCGCATATATCTCCAGCGGCTCCTTCGTCTATGCGGTGGATGTGGAAACCGGCAGGGAAGTCTGGCGTTATCCCGCTGAAGCGGATAACAAACTTCTCTTTTACGCCTCTCCCGTGCTGACGGATGACGGGCAGCTCCTCATCGGAAGCGGCGGCGCCACGCACGCCTTTGTCAGTCTCGACCCGGAAACCGGCGCGGAAAATTGGTCCGGACCTTTTATGGACGCAAAGGGCGTTTGGGTGGCTTCACCTCTCGCGGTGAACGACACCATTTATGCGCCCAATACGGACGGCTTCCTGTACGTTTTGGATATGAATGGAAGGCAGGCGGCTGATCCGATTGAATTGGGCGGCGCGTTGTGGTCTGCCCCTGTCACCGACGGTGAATTGATCTACGTCACTTCCCTCGATCACCATTTCCATATTCTTAACCCGTCCACGCTCGCGCTTGCAGAATCCATCGACCTCGGCGGCGCGGTTCCGGACAGCCCGGCATTGGGGGATGACGGCGTGTATGTCGGCTCGTTTGCTTCCACAATTGAATTCGTCCAACCCGACGGCAGGCGCGAGACCGTGGGAAATGCGGAGAACTGGATATGGGCATCGCCCGCATTCGATGGTGAAACGCTTTACTACGCCGATTTGAGCGGCATCATCTACTCGCTCGATCTTGCGACCGGACGCCAGAACTGGGACGCCGTTCAACCGGATGGACCCGTCGTGGCGAGTCTGCTTGTAGATGGCGACCAGGTCTACGTCGCGACCGAGGCGGGTTCTTTCCTTGCGTTGGATCGCGATGGAAAGATCGTCTGGGAAAAGACCCCCGGAGGGAAAATCTACACCACTCCCGTCCGCTCAGGCGAGTTGATCCTTGTCGCGCCGTACCAGGCTGAATTTGCGCTTGCCGCGTACGATGCGGACGGTAAACAAGCCTGGACTTTCACCCCCACCAAATAAGGAACCCGACCCATGTGGGAATCTCTTATCATTCAACCCCTGACCAACCTTCTGTTGTGGATCTATGATGTGCTTGGGCACGGTCCGCACATGTTCGGTTTTGCCATCATTTTGTTCACCATTCTCATCAAGGCGCTTACCTGGCCCCTCAATGCCGCGCAGGTAAAAGGCGCGCAAGCCATGCAGGAAATGCAAAACGACAAGGAATGGCAGGACATTCAAAAGAAATACGCCAAAGACCGCGAAAAACTCGCGCAGGAACAAATGCGCATTTACAAGGAAAAAGGCATCAACCCCTTCGCCTCCTGCCTGCCGACCCTGATCCAATTCCCGATCATCATCGGCTTGTATCAAAGCATCATCCGCGCGCTTTCGGCGACCCCGCTCGATATGCTCAAACTTGCCCGCACCGTGTACCCGTTCCAGAACGTCGAAAACATCATCCCGCTCAACAGCACGTTCCTGTGGATGGACCTCGGACGCCCCGAATCGATTCAAGTATTCGGTTTTGCGCTGCCTACGCTCGCCATCATCGTCGCATTGACCACCTGGATACAGACCAAACTTACCATGCCCGCCTCCACCAACCCGAACGACCAGAGCGCGGCAATGTCCAAGATGATGGGCATCTACATGCCGTTCCTGCTGGGCTGGTTCGCGCTGAACTTTGCTTCGGGCATTTCGGTTTATTTCATTGTCAGCAACATTTTGGGCGTCGTTCAATACGCTGCAACAGGGCGCGCAAATTGGAGCAACCTTTTTGGCGGCAAGAGCGCGCCGGTAACAAGAAAAAAGAAATAGGGAGGTTCTATGAGCGAGCGAACCACGCTTGAGGTGATCGCCCCGACCGTCGAAGAAGCCATCCAGCAGGGATTGGAACAACTCGGCTTGACGGCGGATGCCGTTTCTGTCGAGGTGTTGGATTCGGGCTCGAAGGGATTGTTCGGGCTTGGCGGACGCCAGGTGCGCGTGCGCCTCTCCGTCAACCCGCCCGCCTCGCAGGAAGTCAAACCCGCCTCTTCCCCAGACCGTAAACCTGCTCCTGCAAAACGGGCGGAGTCCAAGCCCCGGGCAAAAGACTCCAAACCCCGCCATGAGAAGAAGCCTGTCGAAAAGCAGCCCGCAGAAAAGAAACCCGACGAACCGGCGCCCGTCCAAAAGAAAATCGAACGCCCCGAACATGACCCCGTTTTGGACACTACAGAAAATGTGGTCTCCAAATTGATCCATCACATGGGGTTGAGCGCGCAGGTTTCCGCCCACTACGACGAATCCAGCACGGCGGATCGCCGTATCATTCTTGTGGATGTGCGCGGCGACGATCTCAGCGCGCTGATCGGGCGCCACGCCGAAACATTGACCGCCTTCCAGCACATCGCTTCCCTTATCGTCGGCAAGCAGACCCAGAATTGGGTGCAGTTGGTCGTGGATGTGGAAGGCTACCGTTCCCGCCGAGAAAAACAGATCCGCCAGCTTGCCAACCGCATGGCAGACCAGGTGACGAAGACGGGACGCAAAGTGACCATGGAGCCGATGCCTTCCAATGAACGCCGCGTGGTGCATATCGAGTTGCGCGGTCATCCCGCTGTCATCACAGAAAGCACGGGCGAAGAGCCGTATCGCAAAGTGGTGATCTTGCCGAAGGAATAGCTTGACAATGGACGACAGACCGCGGACGATGGATGTCTGCGGTCTTTTTTTGTTTGCGGCGCAACGCGAATGTTGCGGTACAAAACGGTATAATTCGCCCCATGCTTGCACCCCAACCCTTTCAGCCTGTGGATTATCTCGCCATCGGTCATGCGGCTTTGGATTTAACGACTGATGGCGTTCGGCTTGGCGGCACAGTTTCCTATTCCGCGTTGACCGCAAAGGCGATGGGATTGCGGGTTGGCATTGTCACATCCGCCGGCTCGGATGCGCCGTTACAGGCGTTGGATGGGATTCAGATTTCCAATTTTCCAGCGGAATATAGCACGACGTTTGAAAATATAAAAACCGAAAACGGACGCAGACAGATATTGCATCATCGTGCTGCGCCCATCTCGTTCGAGCATGTCCCGCAGGTTTGGCGCGATGCGCAAATCGTTCACCTTGCGCCCATTGCTCAGGAAGTGGAAATGACAATGGCGGGGAAATTCCCATCTTCGTTTCTTGGGGTCACGCCCCAGGGATGGATGCGGGCATGGAATGAAGAGGGTCGGGTGAAGACGAAGGTTTGGGAAAACAGCGAGCAGGTTATCGCTCTGGCGGGAGGCGTGGTGATGAGCGTGGAGGACGTGGACCGCGATCTGGAGCGAGTCGAATGGATGGCGCATCACACGCGTCTGCTTTGCCTGACGGAAGGGGAACTGGGCGCGGTGTTATATTGGAATGGAGATCGGCGGCGGTTTCGCGCGCCGGTTGTGAAGGAAGCGGATGCGACGGGGGCGGGTGATATTTTTGCGGCTGCGTTTTTTGCGCGTTTGCAGAAGACGCGCGACCCATGGGAGGCGGCGCGGTTTGCGACCAACCTCGCGGCTCATTCGGTGACTCGCGCGGGTTTGGATGGAATTCCAACGCGGGAAGAGATCGAGCAAAGTTTGATGGAGGTTTTATCTTGACGAAGATCTATACGCTGGTGAATCAGAAGGGCGGCGTGGGGAAGACAACCTCCGCCATTAATCTCGCGGCATACCTGGCGCGGCTGGGGCTGCGCGTGCTGGTGGTGGATTTGGATCCACAGGCGAATGCTACTTCCTGTTTGGGCGTGGACAAGGCAGGCGTTGTGGGCGGGACGTATGAAGCGCTGCTCGGCGATGACGATATTTTTCGGTATGTTTTATTGAACGAACGTTTGAAGTTGTCCCTGCTGCCTTCATCGCCGTCGCTGGCGGGCGCGGAAGTGGAGTTGGTGGATGAACTGGCGCGCGAGTCGCGTTTGAAGAAGGCTATCGAGCCGATCTCGGACCGGTATGATTATGTTTTGATTGATTGCCCGCCTTCGCTTGGGCTGTTGACCGTGAACGGTTTGATGGCGGCGCGGGACGGCGTGATCGTGCCGGTGCAATGCGAATATCTTGCGCTGGAAGGACTCGGGCAATTGACGCAGACTATCGAGCGGGTGCGCTCGGCGCTCTTCCCCGAACTGCGGGTGCGCGGCGTGGTGTTGACCATGTTCGATAATCGCACGAATCTCTCCACCGATGTGGTGACAGAAGTAAGCAAGCATTTCCCAAACCAGGTGTTCAAGAGCATCATTCCGCGCAGCGTGCGCCTGGCGGAGGCGCCTTCGTACGGGCTGCCGATTTCGGAGTATGCGCCCACGTCGGTTGGCGCGCAGGCATACGAAGCGCTGGCGAAGGAATTGTTGAAAGGCGATGAAAAAAAGCCCTCACCCTAACCCTCTCCTGAAGGGAGAGGGAACTGCTCCTTTTCCCATTGGGAGAAGGGCAAGGGATGAGGGAAAGGAGAACGTATGGCTCAACGAAAAGGTCTTGGCAAGGGATTGGATGCGCTCATTCCGGGTGGGAAGCCTGGGGCGACGTCAACAGCCTCCGGCGGCGGAGGAGGCGTGCAGCAGGTGACGGTGGATTCGATCAAGATGAATCCGCGTCAGCCGCGCGTCCATTTCAATCAGGAGGAATTGAACGAACTGGCGGCGTCCATTCGGGAGCATGGCGTCATTCAGCCGTTGATCGTTTCGCCGAATGGCGATGGCACGTTTATTCTCATCGCGGGCGAGCGGCGTTGGAACGCGGCGCAGCGAGCCGGGTTGCGGACGGTTCCCGTCATTTCGCGGCGGGCGAATAATCAGGAACTGCTCGAACTCGCGCTGATCGAAAACGTCCAGCGCGCGGACCTGAACGCGATGGAAGAAGCGGAAGCATACCGCCAACTTGTGGAGGACTTCGGTCTTTCGCACGATGCGGTTGCGAAGCGGGTCGGGAAAAGCCGCGTCGCTGTGACGAATACCCTGCGCCTGCTCGGGCTGGCGGATGCGGTCAAGCAGGCGTTGGTGGATGGCAAGATCACGGAAGGGCACGCCCGCGCGTTGTTGATGCTTTCCACGCAGAAGGCGCAGACCGCCGCGTTGCAGACGGTCATTAATCTATCGTTGAGCGTTCGCCAGGCGGAGGAACTGATGCGTAAATTGACGGGGACGAAGCCCGTGAAGGCGAAGAAGCCAAGCCGCAGCGCCAACTTGAACGACGTGGAGAAGCGTTTGCAAAACAGTTTGGGGACGAAGGTGGCTTTGAAGCACGGGAAGAAAGGCGGCACGGTCACGATCTATTATTATTCCGATGAAGAATTGGACGCGCTGCTGGACAAATTGACATAAAATATATTGGAAAGGAAACCGCGATGACCAAAGAATTTAATGTTGTGATCGAACGCGACTCTGAAGGGTATTATGTGGCGAGCGTCCCTGAGCTGCGCGGATGTCACACGCAAGCCCGTTCGCTGGATGTGTTGATGGAACGCATCCGTGAAGCGGTTGAATTGTGCTTTGAAATGGAGCAAGGTATGGATGGGAATGAATTCATCGGTGTGCAGAAGATTGCGGTGGAAGTATGATGGTCAAGATGGCGCGGCTGACAGGGCGGGAGGTGATTGCCGCATTGAAAAAAGCGGGGTTTCAAGTTTTGAGAATCAAGGGAAGTCACCATTATGTTGCCCACCCCGATGGCAGGCGAACGGTGGTGATTGTGAACTGGAACGCGAGGAATTTATAGTATTGCTCTGTAAAAACTACGCCTACCGCGAAGATTTTGCGCGTAGGTCGGATTGCCAATCCGACTTACTTTGGCTGCGGCTTGCCGCG
>JAGUZU010000001.1 GCA_020060625.1 Anaerolineales bacterium
GCCTTCGACCACTTATTATTTTCGGGTCGTGACGTATAAAAATGCATCGTGCACGCCGTCTGCCACCCAAACTTATACTACTCCGGCGGTAACACTGTCCGGGAGAGTATACCTAGATACGGATAATAACTGCGGAACGACCACACCCTGGAATCTGGGAGGGCTAACTGTCTCGGTGCGGGGGACGTCGTACTCTGGGGGGGTGGGGGCGGACGGGCGGTTTGGGTTTTATGGCGGAGTTAGTGACCCCATCTCATACTTGGATCTGTCGGGGTACAACTCGACTTATATCCCGAGTACGGCGGCAGGGTGTAATGCGGGGGCGACGCTGACTAATGTCGCTAACCCCAGCAGTACGATAATATTTGAATTCAATCCCAGCGAAGGATGCCAAAATACACTCTCTTGCGATACAATCCGACCCGCGCGGCAGGCCCGCCCTTGGACGGGCGAACTGCCTCAGAAAACCGAATCAGGCGCCAGCTGGTGCGAGGCGTCTTTTCACGTCAAACAAGATCAGGAGAATCCACATGTCCGAAACGCTTGAACAACTCAAGGAAATCCTCGGAGAGGTTTCCGATATCAACCACGCTGCGAGTGTGCTGGAGTGGGACGAGCAGGTGAGCATGCCGCCCGGCGGTAGCGAGGCGCGCGGACGCCAGCTTGCCACGCTTGGCAAGATCGCGCACGAGAAAGCCACCTCGGAGGAGGTGGGGAACCTGCTGGACAAGTTGAAGAGCGAATTCAGCGGTTCCGATTCCGATGAAGCGGCCCTGGTGCGGGTTGCCGCCCGCAATTACGACAAGACCATGCGCGTGCCGGCTTCGTTCGTGGCGGAGCGCGCCGTGGCGGCCTCGAAGGCTTTCGAAGCATGGGTGGAAGCGAAATCGAAATCGGACTTTTCCATCTTCCGCCCGCATCTCGAGAAGGTCGTGGAACTGGTCCAGCGATATGTTTCCTTCTTCCCGCCCGCCGACCACCCCTATGATGTCCTGCTGGATGACTTCGAGCCGGGGATGAAGACCGCCGAAGTGCAGGAGATCTTCGCCAACCTGCGCCCGAAACAGGTGGACCTGCTCAAGAGAATCGCGCAAGTGAAGCAGGTGAAGGATGACTTCCTGCATAAGAAATACAACGAGAAGAAACTGTGGGATTTCAGCGAAAAGATCATTGCGGAATTCGGCTATGACTTCAGCCGCGGCAGGCAGGATAAGGCGCCGCACCCCTTCGAGACAACGTTCAGCGTGGACGATGTCCGAATCACCAATCGCTACGAGGCGGACAACCCCATCGCAACGTTGTTCAGCGCCATGCACGAATCGGGTCACGCCATGTATGAGCAGGGGGTCAACCCTGCCTACGAACGCACGCCGCTGGAGAGCGGCACATCGCTGGCAGTGCATGAGTCGCAATCGCGCATGTGGGAAAACCTGGTGGGGCGTTCGCTCCCGTTTTGGGAGCATTTCTACCCCGAATTCAAAAAAGTTTTCGCCTCCCAGTTGGACGGCGTGAGCGTGAAAGCCTTCCACAAGGGAATCAACAAGGTCGAGCCGTCCCTGATCCGCGTCAACGCGGACGAAGCCACCTACAACATGCACATCATGCTGCGCCTCGAACTCGAGATCGGCATGGTGGACGGCAGCATTGCTGTGAAAGACCTGCCCGGGATCTGGAATGCAAAGATGCAGGATTATCTCGGCATCACGCCTCCCAACGACGCGAAAGGAGTGCTGCAGGATGTCCACTGGTCGGGCGGCATGATCGGTTACTTCTCCACCTACGCGCTGGGCAACATCATCTCCGCGCAGTTGTGGGAGCAGATCAACAAGGACATCCGCGATCTCGACGAGCAGATCTGCAAAGGCGAGTTCGGCACACTGCTGGGCTGGCTGCGCGGGAAGATCCACGTCCACGGTCATAAGTACGACCCGCAGGAGCTCATGCAGCGGGTGACCGGCTCGAAGATCGACTCGGCCGCGTACGTCCGTTACTTGACGAAAAAATACACCGACATCTACGGGCTGTAAATTTGGAACCATCAAAGAGACGCCCTGCCTGCAAGGGCGTCTCTTCCATTTTACTTATGAAGAAAAAAATCATCGTTCTCGCCTCCCTTCTTGGACTTCTATCTGCCTGCTCCCAATCAACCGAATCCATGCCGACGCCTTTGCCGCCCGATTACCTGCCGACCGTGGTCGCCATGACGGGACAGGCGGCTTTTGCCACCGCCGCGGCATTGACCCCGACCCCCGTGCCCACCGAAACGCCTGCCCTGCTGCCAACGGCTGAGGTCGAAATCCCCAGCCCCACACCGACGTTTGCGGCGGGTTTCACCCAGTTTGCCAAAATCCGTTTTGTGTCGCCGGGTCCGCTCTCCAGCTTGACGTCACCGTTCGTTTTGCAAACCATCATCGCGGCAGGGGATAGCGGCGTAGCGCAAGTGGACCTGCTGGGCGAGGATGGACGCGTCCTTCAGCGCATTGTTAAAAAAGTAACGCCCAATCCGAAGGGAATCTTCCAGCGCTTCGAACTTTCCTTTGAAATTCGCGCGGTTTCCGAGGCGGGCTATATCCGCATCAGTACCAAGGACAAATTCGGGCGAATCCAGGCATTGAATACCATGCCTGTACTTCTCTATTCGGTGGGAAATCCGCAGATCAATCCGCCGGGCAACATGATCTACGAGCGTGTTTCCATCGACGGCATGAAGGAGAAAGTGGATTTTTACGCGGGCGAAGTTAATCTGGAGGGGCGCATCTGGCCCTTCAATGATGAACCTGTCTTCGCCGAACTGATCGCCGAAAACGGCAAGACGGTCATCACCCGCGTGCTGGACTTTAACGGCATCGACACCCAGCCGTTCGAGACCGTCCTGCCGTATAAAGTGGACGAACCCATCCTCGCGCGTTTGACCTTCCGGCAGGATAACCCGCTGTTAAGTGTGGAAGACCCGGAACTGGGACGGCTGGTCTACCTCTACAGCGTGGAAGTAACATTAAATCCATGAGGGAGCGCTCAAAAGTTGTTAGGTAGCGATGGGTAAAGCGGCGCGTTTGGAAGCCAAAATATCCCATTGTCCACTGAGCCAAGCAGCGCGCGCTTTAGC
>JAGUZU010000073.1 GCA_020060625.1 Anaerolineales bacterium
ACTGGGCGGGTATATGGCGCGGTTTATGCACCGCTTTGGGGCAGAAGGGCAGGAGGGGCAGCCGAGTGATGAGCAGATAGCGGCGGCACTTATGAGGATCGCCCAGGCGCAGCGGGGCGAGATACCGGCGGGCGAAGCGGTGATGACGATCCCCGCGTATCTGCTGTCGCAGGGGCTGGAGGGGGAGTACAGCGAAGTAAAAATAGTGTTTCGGATGGGGACGGAGATGCAGGTGCCGGAGGGGGTGATCCCGATTGACACGCTTTCGACGCTGGACTTGATGGGGTATGACAATAAGGGTGAAGTGGGACCTATCCCAGTAAAAAAGGGCATCCCAGGGTTTGTGCAGACTCATATAGCAGGATTTGGTTTTGGGACGGTGATTGATGAAGAGGGAAAAGAATTAATACTGATAGGGAGTCCGAGCTATCAATTTGATGGATTTGACATGAAGATTAAAGAGCTTCAATTAGCGAAAACAGTGGTATTGCGCGATCAGTGGATAGCTAAATTTGGTATTGGACAAAGGAAACCTACATTGGTGGGAGATAATGCAACTCGAAAACCTGCTGAAGAGATAATCAAGAAGGGCTTTGAATTAGTAAGATAGAGCGAGTTGACTGGCATGATCTCTTTGTGCCATAGTGGAGGGGATGAGGAGCGGGTGGCTGATTTTTTTGACATTATTTATCTTTGGCGGTTTTTTGGGTTTTTTGGCTGTGCCAGTGAGGGCGGAGTGTATACCAGATTCGGATTTCTATTGTAATCAGGATCCTGATTGTGCGCCGGATGGTTCGTGCGATGCGCAGAGCTGTTGCAGCTACCCGCCGGAGCCGCCGCCAGGAGGGGTGACTTGTGAGTGTGGGACGAAGACGGATGGGACGTGCAAGGCGTGTACGGGTGGGGGGACGTGCAATGCGGATTATATTAGAAACTGCGCATCTGGAACAAAGACACAGCAATTGACAGGAGAAAACTTTTGTGTGGGAGGTGGGGCGTGTAAGGATGGCAATGGGAACATTATAGTGGGGAGCGCGCAGACACTTGGCGGGTGTTGTGAGGAATACAAATTCCCCCTCTCCCGCCGGGAGAGGGCAGGGTGAGGGTTGCCGCGGAAAATCATCCCAATTTGTTGGAAGGCGGCAACTTGGGTTAACTATGAGTCCACTGCAAAAAGGTCTTCAAACACAAAGTATCCATGAAAGAATTTCACCCCAAAGGATGAAAATTTGGAATCCAGAAGTTTTACTTCTGGATGGCTCGCAAGTAGAACTTGCGGATTCCTTTTTATTTTCATATCAGGCACGAAGTACACGAAGGAATTTTCAAAGGCACAATTGAGAATCTTCAAGTTTGGCGCAAAAACTTTTCAAAAACCTTTGTGGCATTTGTGTCACTTCGACAGGCTCAGTGCGGCGCCTTCGTGTTTAGAAAAGGCGTCGCCGTGGCGCCGTGGCGGCATTTTTGCAGTAGGATCAACTATCATTATCTGACCCCGAGAAGAGAGGCATGATGGTAGGTAATGGGGGAAATTTTGAAGGCTCTTCAGGATTAAGTGGGGTAATACCTATTTACCACAGAACGCACAGAGAGCGCGGAGATTTTTTAAAGGTTTTTCTCTGTGGACTCCGTGATCTCTGTGGTGAAAAAAAGGGAACCCCACCAAATACCAAAGAGCCATTTTGAAAGAAAATTATTGGAGATCGCAAACCAACCGAAATGACGATAAAATTGTTCCATGAAACTCCTCTACAACGCCAACATCCGCACGCTCGATTCGACCAATCCGCGCGCTTCTGCGATTCTTATCGCAGGCGGGCGGATTATTGCAATCGGCGGCAAAGACCAACTCGAAGGCATTGCTCATGGCAGGGTCGAAAGGCAGGACATGAAAGGCAAGACCATCCTGCCGGGGCTGACCGACGCGCACATTCACATCCAGCATTATGCGCTCGGATTGTCCAAAGTGGATTGCGAAACGAAGACAAAAAAGGAATGCCTGCGGCGCGTGGGGGAGCGAGCACAAAATACGAAACCCGGCGAATGGGTGTTAGGTCATGGCTGGAATCAAAATGAGTGGGTAGAGTCCCCCTCTCCCTCTGGGAGAGGGGCTAGGGGTGAGGGCAATTTCCCGACTGCAAACGAACTCGACGCCGTCTCGCCGAACAACCCCGTGTATCTCACCGCCAAGTCGCTTCATGCGGCGTGGGCGAACACGTCCGCGATGAAACTGGCGAACATCACAAATGATACGCCCGACCCGAAAGACGGCGCGATCCAGCGCGGCGCGGACGGTCAGGCGACGGGCATTTTGCTCGAATCCGCCATGGGCTTGGTATCCGCCGCGGTTCCCGCGCCAAGCGTCGGCGAGATCGAGGCGGCAATCGAAAATGCGCAGTCCGTTTTGTGGAAGATGGGCGTCACGGGCATTCACGATTTCGACCGCCGCGAATCCTTCATGGCATTGCAATCTTTGCGCGCCGCGAACAAACTAAAATTGCGTGTGTGCAAAAACATTCCCGTCGAAAGCGTCCAGCAGGCGAACGACCTCGGCTTGCGCACGGGCTTCGGTGATGAATGGCTGTGGATCGGTTCGGTCAAGGCGTTTATGGATGGCGCGTTGGGTCCGCGCACGGCGGCGATGTTTCAGCCCTATGAAGGCGAGCCGGAAAACAAAGGCATTCTCAACATGGATGGCGAGGAACTCTTCGAGCATTGCCGCAAAGCCGCCGACGTCGGCTTGAGCATGACCGTTCACGCCATCGGCGACCGCGCCAATCATGAAGTGTTGAACGCTTTTGAACAGCTTCGCAAATATGAACGCGAACACAACCTGCCGCATCTTCGCCACCGCATCGAACACGTGCAGATTATTCATCCCGACGACGCGCCCCGCCTCGCCGCGCTGGACGTCATCGCCTCCATGCAGCCCATTCACGCCACTTCCGATATGTACGCGGCTGATCGCTACTGGGGCGAACGCGCCAAATATTCCTATGCCTGGCGCGATCAATTGAACTTTGGCGCGATACTCGCCTTTGGATCGGATGCGCCCGTCGAGTCGCCGAATCCGTTTTGGGGATTGTACGCCGCAGTGACCCGCCAGCGCGGCGACGCCTCACCCTCCGCCGACGGCTGGCGCCCCGAACAGAAATTGACTCTCGCCGAAGCCTTGTCCGCCTACACGTTGGGAGCCGCCTACGCCGCCAACGCCGAGAATCGCCTGGGCAAACTCGCCGAAAATTATCTTGCCGATCTTATTGTTTTGGACGCAGACCTGTTTGAAATTCCCCCCAACGACCTGTTGACAATGACCGCCGAATCTGTGATGATAAATGGAGAATGGGTCCTGCGTTAATTTATAAGTGAGCAGCTTATGCCGCAAAATATTTCCAAACTTACGCCTGAAATGCTGATTCCCCGTCTGGGAGAATACGTCGTCCAAAAGGGACTGATCAGCGAAAGCGATCTGCAAAAAGCGCTCGATTATCAGCAGGAACAGATTGCTAAAGGGGAACATTGCCTGCTGGGTCAGGCGTTAATGGACCTGAATATGATCGACCGTGACACGCTCGACCAGGTGGTGACGGAACAAATCATCAAGTTGCGCTCTGCATTGCAGGCGGCGAACCGTAACCTCGAACAGCGCGTCAAGGAACGCACTGCCGATCTGAACGAGGCGCTCAACCGGCTCTCCGAGTTGAGCCAGATGAAGGCGAATTTTGTGGCGAATATTTCGCATGAATTGCGCACGCCGCTCACGCACATCAAGGGATATCTTGAACTGCTGGTCACGGAGTCGCTGGGCAAGGTTTCGGAGGAGCAGCGCCACGCGCTTTCGGTTAGTCAGCGCGCGGCAGCGAAACTGGAGGGGATGATCGAAGACCTGATCATGTTCTCGCTCGCATCGCGCGGCGAAATGAGCATGAAACTGGAAAAGACCGACATCCGCCGCCTGGCTTCGCTCGCCCTGAAATCGGCGGCAAACAAGGCGGAGGAACGGGGCGTGAAGCTGCAACTCTCCAGCCCCGAAGATATTCCCGCTGTGCAGGCTGACCCGGAGAAGATCGGCTGGATTTTGAACCAACTTCTCGATAACGGAATCAAATTCACCCCGTCGGGTGGAAGCGTCGCAGTCAACCTCAAGGAGGATGGAAACAATCTCATCCAAATCGCTGTTGCGGACACCGGCATTGGAATCCCGCAGAAACGTTTGAAGGAGATCTTCGAGCCTTTCCATCAATTGGATGGTTCCTCCACGCGGCATTATGGCGGGACCGGGCTGGGGCTTTCGCTTGTGCGGCAGATCATCGAGGCGCACGGCTCCCTGCTTGATGTGCAGTCGTCCGAGGGCAGGGGCACCGTATTTAAGTTTCCGCTGCTGGCGGTACGCGATTAACCATGGACCTGAACACGCTCATACGCCTGCGTCATATTTTCGAGGAAGTCCAGAAAAAACAGGATTGGAAGACTGCGCTGGATGCCTTGTTTTTGTCGCTGCGCGATTCCTTCGTGTTCGATAATGTAGCCATCTATCTCGAAGATAGATTGGAAAAGGGGTTGGATGTTGCATACGCCCGCGCCATGGGACGGGGCAAGACCGCCGAAGCCGATGCTGCCTGGGGGGAAAAGGTTGCAAACGATGTGCTTCGGCATGGCCACATGATTTTAAAAGAGCCGGCAAAAGGCACGCAGGGCGGGGACCGAATGAAGCAGCCGTACCTGCTTGGCGTCCCACTGTACGTTGGCTCGAAACTGCGGGGCGCTCTTTTGTTCGTCCGGTTTGGGGGACCTGAGTATTCCGAATTGCATATCCACATTGCGGCTTTGCAATCTTTCTGGTCTGCGGCGTTGATCGAGCGGAAGGAACTTCAGGAGGCGCATTCGGAGTTGGATTCCGTGCAGCGCCAAATGCGTTTGCAGGATGATTTCGTTTCCACGATTTCGCATGAACTGCGCACGCCGCTTGGTTTTATCAAGGGGTACAGCACCAGCCTGCTCCGGCAGGATACCACCTGGGACGAAGCCACCCAACACGAATTCCTGACCATCATCGATGAAGAGGCGGACCGATTGACAAAATTGATCGAGGATATGCTCGAATCCGCCCGCCTGCAAAGCAAGACCCTGCAATTCAAATTCTCACCGATCCGGGCAGACGCGCTTGTGCGCGACGTCGCGACCCGCGTGAATACTCATCATCCGAATTTAAAAATCGACTTTCACCTCGATCCTTTGCCGCCCGTTCTTGGGGATGGCGTGCGGCTTTCGCAGGTGTTCGAAAACCTTTTTAGTAATGCCATCAAATATGCGCCGGGTTCGAAAATCATCGTTACCACGAAGGAACTCGAGAAAAAAGTGCGCATCACCTTTTCGGATGAGGGAGAGGGTATCCCTGATGATTACCTGCCCTTCCTGTTCGAGCGGTTTTACCGGGTCCCCGGCGAACGGACGGTTACAGGTACCGGGCTGGGACTGTACATTTGCAAGCAAATTGTTATGGCGCATCATGGTAAGATTTGGGTAGAGTCAGAGTTGGATAAAGGCACAACCTTTTTCATCGATCTGCCTGTCAATCCAACGCTTTGACCGGTTTGTTTTTTTTATTCTTTTGTCCTTAAGGAGATCGTTATGGCAAAGCGTATTTTGATCGTGGACGATGAACCCCGCTACCTTCGCCTTCTGGAGGCAAATCTGCGCACGGAAGGGTATGAGGTCTCCACCGCGCAGGATGGCTTGCAGGCATTGGAAGTCTTCTCCGCGCAGCCGATTGACCTTGTATTGCTGGATGTGATGATGCCCCGCCTCGATGGGTTTGGCGCAACCCAACGGTTGCGCGAGTTTTCCAATGTGCCGATCGTGATTCTCACCGCCCGGGGCGAGGAGCAGGATCGCGTCCGTGGTCTGGACCTCGGAGCGGACGACTATCTGGTCAAGCCGTTTTCTGCAACCGAACTTCTGGCGCGCGTGCGGGCGGTGTTGCGCCGCGCCCAGCCTCCCGCCGATGCGGGTCAGGTGCGCTTCTTCACCCATGACGACCTCAAAATTGATTTTGCCCGGGCGGAGGTCTGGCGAGGCGAGGAGCCGATCTCCCTCTCGGCTACGGAGTACCGTCTCCTTCTTCAATTTGCTCATAACGTCGGGAAAATCCTTACTTCGGAAGAGTTGTTGACGAGCGTATGGGGTCCCGAATATAAGAACGATAAGGAAATTCTATGGGTCAGCATTGCCCGCCTGCGCCAAAAATTGGAGGAGGATGCCCACAATCCCCGCCATATTGTGACGCGTTCCGGGCTTGGATATCTAATGCCGCCCGTCGAATCCTGACGCCAGCGTATGGATGGAAGGGACGTGCGAGGAAAGGCAGGCAATGCCACAAAAAAAGATTCTGATTGTTGATTCCGACGTCGCCAGTCGTAACTTCATAGCCCGCACATTACAGGCGAAGGACTATGAAATATTGCAGGCTGGCTCCGGCAAGGAGGGGCTTATCCATGCCTGGCGAGATCGTCCCGATCTCATCATCATTGACCCGGTTGTTGCCGACATAAAAGGGGAGGAAATTGCCGCCAAGTTAAGGCAGGATCCCCGCAGCGCAAAGGTGCCTCTTGTTGCCCTCAGCAGCGACGGTGGGATTGCCCGTATTAAGTCCTGCCTCGATGCGGGGTTCAACGAGTTTATAACCAAATCGGGGCAGGCTGTCCCGACGCTAAATGACGTCATCAATCGCCTGTTGGGACTGACACCGACGGCGATGAAGCGGGGCGGCTTCCTGATGGTCTTCCTGAGCGCAAAAGGCGGAACTGGCACATCGTCCATGTGCGCAAACATAGCCATGAGCATTTCGCAGAGCCAGCCCGAGGCGCGCCTGGTGGTTGCCGATCTTGTTCTCCCCATCGGCTCGATAGCCCCCATTGTGGGCTATCAGGGAGCGCAAAACATCGTTACCATTGCCGACATGCAGCCCCTGGAAACCACCCCCGCCTTCTTCCAAACCGAATTGCCGGAAATGAAAGATTGGCGTTTCAATTTACTGGCAGGCTCGCCAGATCCCGAACTCAGCAACCAACTCAATGGGGGGCGCATCTGGGATATCGTCACCGCGTTGAAGGAGGCTTATGATTATGTCCTGGTCGATATCGGACGATCTCTTTCCAAAATCACCCTGCCCTTGATCCAGCACGCAGACCTGGTCGTGCTTTTGATCGGCACGGACACAAGCACTGTCTCGCTTACAAAAACCCTGCTCGATTATCTGAAAGGCAAGGGAGTTCATTCGGATGCGATCTATGCCATTCTGAATCGCGCCGCCGGGATGGAGGGGCTTGTCAAGGGCGACGCGGAAAATGTGCTGGGAATCAAGATCAACGCCGCCATGCCGTATCTGGGAACCAATTTCGCATTTGCAAACAGTCATCACCAGCCTTTTACGATAAAATTCCCCAACGACACGGCTTCCATTATCTTTCAGGATACGGCAAAGGATATGATATCCCTGGCGCGCAAATTGCGGGCTGAATAAAACTTTCGGTTGAACTGGAGAAAAACAATGTCCATCGAATACGACGAAAAGGGAAAATTCTATACCAACGTCATCTCGAAAGTCGCCGTACCTTCGCTGGTGCAGACGACGACTCACCTAATACGCGGAGATGTCCACATCCGGCAGGGGGAGCGTTTCAAGGACGAGCTGGAAGGCGATGGGCATTATGTGGCGGTTACAAATGCCAGCGTTTACGGCGCGGATGGAAGCGTCAACTACAGCGCCCCGTTCCTTGCCGTACAAAAAGGGCAGATTGTCTGGATCATGCCGATGGAAGAAGGCGACAACAAGGAAGAGGGATAATGAACGCCCCGGCTTCCAGCTCGCCTCAACGCCTCACCGGTCAGGATTTGGTTCGATTGAAGAAATACCTGGCTGACAATCTCTCCCGCGCGCTTGAGATGGAGGGGATTCCCGCGGCGCAGCGCAATACCTTTGTGCAGCAGAACATCGTCCGTGTTTACGAGCAGACGCAGTTAAAACTGCCTGAGGATATAAAAAACGAAATCTTCCGCCAGGTGTTGAACGAACTGCTTGGCTATGGTCCCATCCAGCCTTTGCTCGATGACCCCGACGTGTCCGAGATCATGGTCAATGGACCGAAAAAAGTGTTTATCGAGAAGAAGGGGCAGCTCACGAAATCCAATGTGATCTTCGACGACGACGACCATGTTCTTCGCATCATTGACCGGATCATCCTGCCGCTCGGACGCCGGGTGGATTGGGATTCCCCGACAGTGGATGCCCGCCTGCCCGACGGCTCGCGCGTCAACGCCGTCGTTCGTCCTGTTTCAATTGACGGACCGTCCATAACGATTCGTAAATTCCGCAAAGATAAACTGCAAGTCGAAGAACTGGTAAATTTCGGCTCGCTTACCAGGCAAATGGCGGATTTTCTCGAAGCTTGCGTGCGCGCCCGGTTCAACATAGTGGTTTCGGGCGGAACCGGCTCTGGAAAGACCACGCTCCTGAACGTGCTCTCCGGGTTCATCCCGGAAAGCGAACGAATCGTCACCATCGAGGACGCCGCCGAACTGCAATTACAGCAAGACCATGTCATGCGCATGGAGACGAAAGCGCCCAACTCGGATGGGCTGCACGGCGTATCCATCCGTGAACTGGTCAGGAATTCTTTGCGCATGCGCCCGGATAGGATCGTTGTGGGGGAGGTGCGCGGCGGAGAAGCATTGGACATGCTCCAGGCAATGAATACGGGTCACGACGGCTCGCTGACAACCGTCCACTCCAACAGCCCGCGCGACGCGCTTTCCCGTCTTGAAACGCTGGTGCTTATGGCAGGCATGGACCTGCCCCTCAAGGTCGTGCGCCAGCAAATCTCCTCGGCGGTGGATGTGATCGTGCAGCAGACCCGCCTGAAGGATGGTCAGCGCAAGGTCACAGCCGTCACGGAAGTTGCAGGCATGGAAGGGGATGTGGTCGTGCTGACCGATATTTTCAAATTCAATCAAACGGGCACCTTGGAAGACGGAAAAGTTCTGGGCGAGTTAAACGCCACTGGAATTCGCCCCATATTCACGCCGCGTCTGGAGGCGGCCGGGTATAAACTTGGCGCGGAAATCTTTGCTCCAAAAACATCCGCCAACCCGTCCCGCCGTTGAACACCTGCTATAATTTGGACATCCAACCATTAACGAGGAAACATGACTAACGCCCAGATCACCATAAGAGAAAAAAAATTAGGTTTGTTGATTCGGGACGCGCGCATGGCGGAACGCCGCAGTATCAAGGAATGCGCCGAGGCAATCGGCGTTACATCGGGTGTCTTTCGCGCGTATGAGGAGGGACGCCGGTCTCCCTCTCTTCCCGAACTCGAAGCGCTGGTTTATTTCCTGAAACTCCCGCTCTCTCAATTTTGGGGCACGGAAACGATATCCGACGCGCCCCTCCCGATGGAAGCCGACGATATTACAACGCTGATCGCGCTTCGCCAGCGCATGATCGGCGCGTTGCTGCGCCAAGAACGCACCCGCGTAAACATCTCCATTCGCCAGCTTGCCGCCGAGACGGGCATCTCGCAAGCGAAGATCACAAAATACGAATTGGGCGAACGCCCTGTTTCCGTGCCGGAACTCGAAAGCATTTTAGCGGCGCTGGGAAGCAGCATCGAAACCTTCTTCGATCAAAGCGGACCCATCGGGCAGTGGATGAACAGCCAGCGTGGAATGCAGAAATTCCTCGAACTTCCCGAAGAAATACAAAACTTCGTCTGCCAGCCGGTGAACCGCCCCTACCTCGAACTCGCAATGAAACTCAGCGAAATGTCGCGGGAAAAATTGCGCTCGGTGGCGGAGGGACTACTCGACATCACCCTCTAAACCTTTTCTTTTCAGGACAATAATCCAAATCATGTCAACCGACCCCGCCGAACTCGACGCCCAGGGAAAACGCGCCTTTGCGAATAAAAAGTATGACGAAGCCGCCGGGTATTTTCGTCAAGCCGCGGAAGGCTATACCCTGGGACGCGCAGGGCTGCTTGCCGCGGAAATGATGAACAACGCCAGCGTTGCCTTGTTGCAGGCGAAGAAACCGCAGGAAGCCCTCGACGCCGCTCTCGGAACCGATGAAACCTTCAAGCAAGCCAACGACCTAAAACGACAGGCGATGGCATTGGGGAATCAAGCCGCCGCACTCGAAGAACTCAAACGTTATGATGAAGCGCTCAAAAAATACGAACTCTCCGCAGATTTTTTCAAGGAGGCGGGCGAAAACGACTTGCGAGCATTGGTCATGAAATCGGCGGCGGGTATTAAATTGAAGACCGGCAAAATTACCGAATCGGCGTTCAAGATGATGGGCTCGCTCGACGCCAAAAAGACCCCCGGTTTTTTTGAACGCATTCTGAAATTCATCCTCCGATTCATTAAATGATCAGCCTCAACCTGCAAGTCCGCCGCGCCGCTGCCCACGATCACCGCCAGATCGCCAGCCTCATCTTTCATGAAACGAACACCCACCGTCATTTGGATTGGCGCTCCGCCCTCGAATGGCTTGGCTCGCAAAACTATTGGGTGCTGGATGAAAATGGGACGATCACAGCCGCGCTCGCCTGCCCGGAAGACCCGCCGGACGTTGCATGGATACGCCTCTTCTCGCATCATTCGCATCTCTCCGGACCCGAAGCCTGGTCTGCCTTGTGGGAAACCGCCCGCGCCGACATCTTTCGCTCCTCCCTCCGTACAACTGTTGCGGCAATCGTACTCAAACAATGGTTTCAAAACCTGCTTGTTGCAAGTAATTTTGAATTGCAGCAAAACATCGTCTTGTTGCAATTAAAGGCTGGCGATGCCAAATTGCCTCCCATATCGAATGGGTTTCGCATTCGCCCCATGCTGGCAGCCGACCTGCCCGAAGTCGCTCAATTGGATCGGATGGCGTTTGGCGCATTTTGGCATAACACGCTTGATTCGCTTCAAAGGGCATACTCGCAATCCGTTCACGCCTCGGTTGTCGAAGATGATTTGGGCGTGGTTGGGTATCAAATCAGCACGGGGAATCCGCTAGGGGCTCACCTCGCCAGGCTCGGGGTCCGGAGCGAGGCGCAGGGCAGGGGAGTTGGATCCGCATTGGTTGCCGATCTGGTCCGTTATTTGGAAACCCATCAGGCGGGCAATCTCTCTGTCAACACGCAATCCGACAACGCCGCCTCTTTGGCTCTTTACAAAAAATTTGGTTTCATCCCCACCGGGGAGCATTTTCCGGTGTTTGTATACCGGGGGGCGGCAGGTGTTGCATGACGCAAATTGAACTGCCGTCGAACATCATGCGCGAATTCGTCGAAGCGTTGTCCGCCGAGATCGGTCACGACACATTTACCGCCGTCCTTTCAAAGGCGGGGCTTCCAGAGGATTGGGCGCGCGCCGAGCATTTCATTGCATTGGATAACGTTCGTTCCGCGCAGGCGTACGCCCGGCTGCAATCCGCGTTGCGCGCTTATTACGGGCGGGGCGCGCGCGGTATTCTGCTTCGCATCGGCGCAAAACTATGGGAAAGGCTGCTAAATGACTCGCCGCTTGGCGTCAGAGTCCATGCGGGAATCATTCGCAGATTTCCAAAACCGTTCAGGCGCAAACAAGCGCTGGATTTGCTCGCCCGCACCCTAAGCGCCCGGCGGGGTGACGTAACGACTCACACCCTGGACCTCGACCTGCTTCTCGTTGACCAGGCTTCCGCCGCCACCCTGAACCAATCCGACGACGCCCCGATCTGTTTTGTGACTCTGGGGTTGATCCGCGAATGCCTGTATTGGGCAACCGGCGAGGAACACGATATCGAAGAGCGCGCCTGCCGGGCGGCGGGCGCGCGTCAATGTGAATTCAAAATTACCATCGGAGGGTAACATGCAGCATCACGAAATGAATTGGAAATCACGCGATGGGTTGGATATCTTCGCGCAGACATGGGAACCCACTGCAATTCAACCCAGGGCGGTTGCCTGCCTCGTACATGGATTGGGGGAGCACAGTTCGCGTTACGCCCACGTTGCCGAGTCGCTTACAAAGGAGGGATTCATATTATTTGCCTCAGATCTGCGCGGACATGGGCGTTCGGGCGGTCCGCGCGGGCATATTTCCTCGATTGAGGACATTATGCAGGATGTTGATGTTCTATTGGGGCAGGCGCGAAGCCGCTATCCGGGTCTGCCGCTCTTTTTGTATGGTCACAGCCTGGGCGGGATACTGGTTTTACATTACAGTCTGACTCGAAAACCGGCGCTTCGAGGCGTTATTGCAACCAGTTCGGGTTTGCGCACCGCGCTGGAGGATCAGCCGGTGAAGGTCTTTCTGGCAAAGGCGCTGGGAGCATTGATGCCGCGCACAGCCATTGCCAGCGGATTGGAAACGAAATATCTGTCCCACGATGAAAAGGTGATACAGGCTTATATTAGCGACCCGCTTGTGCATGATAAGATATCGCTTGGTTTTGGAAAGATCATGCTGGGCGTCACAAAATGGACATTGGATCATGCGGGGGAATTCCCGCTTCCATTGTTGCTGATGCATGGCAAGGGGGATGGGATCGCCTTCCCATCCGGCAGCATCGAATTTTCCGCGCCTTTGAAGGATAAATGCACGCTCGTTCTCTGGGAGGGGGGATATCATGAGCTGCATAACGAGCCGGAGAAGGACGAAGTTCTGAAAACCCTCACACTTTGGATGGACGCGCGCCTGCGCGAGTGAAAAATAAGAACGTCTTAACGCTATTCTGGACAAATCCATTTTCGCATGGGAGAATCCATGCTTAATTGACTTTATCTGACAGGAGTGAACATGAGCGGAAAAGAAATGAGCAAGCGGCAAATACGCAGGGAGCAGATCAAACGGAAGGAGACGCGTTCCCGGATTATGGCGATTGGGTTGATTTCCGTCGGGGCGCTTTTTCTGGCTTTCCTGTTCATCTATCCGGCTCTCAAGCCGGTTGGCGCCGTGGCGGAAGCCCCGGCGGTAAACCGTACGAATGTGGATTTCAACACGGTTGGAAACCCGGATGCGCCGATCATGATCGAGGAATATTCGGATTTTCAATGTCCCTACTGCCGGATCTTCTTCACGAACACCGAGGAGCAATTGCTTGAAAGTTACATTGCCGATGGAACGGTGTATTTCATCTATAAATCCTTCGGCGCGTTTATCGGCGTCGAATCCGGTGATGCGGCACAGGCGGCTTATTGCGCGGGCGACCAGGGTAAATTCTGGGAGATGCACGATATCATCTTTGCCAACCAGACGGGCGAAAATGTCGGCGCTTACACCAGCCGCCGTCTGACAGCCTTCGCAGAGACCCTCGGTCTGAATATGGATGAATTCAGTTCCTGCTTCAATTCTGGAAAATACAAAGACAGAATTGACCAGGATGCAAAGGATGGGATTGCCGCAGGCATTCAAGCCACTCCTTCCTTTGTAATGACCTATACTGTCGATGGCGAGACCAGAACCAGGATCATCCAGGGCGCACAGTCCTTTGAGGCGTTCCAGCAGGAGATCGAAGCTGCTCTGGCAGAGATGGGACAATAAGGAACATAAAATTCTCCATCGTACAAGCTTGATTTGGGACGCTGAAAACCGCTGATTCAGCAGATGTGAAAAGAAACTCAGCGTCTAATTCTTAACGATGTGCGATTGCGAAAAATAAAAAAGACGCCGCTGTCAAGGCGGCGTCTTTTTGGGGAGCATTCAAATGTTGTAGATTCTTTCCCAAAATTCACTCTGTACAAATTTCCAAAATAAACCGCCAAGTCGCCAAGAACGCCAAGAAAAAGAAGAAACTTGGCGGCTTGGCGTCCTTGGCGGTAAAAAAACGAAAAATGTTCTGATAGG
>JAGUZU010000013.1 GCA_020060625.1 Anaerolineales bacterium
CTATAGTATTGCTCTGCAAAAACTATGCCTACCGCGAAGATTTTGCGCGTAGGTCGGATTGCCAATCCGACTTACTTTGGCTGCGGCTTGCCGCGCTATGCTATCCACCAAATGATTTGTAAAGAGAAAGGAGAAAACCGTGACAACTCAACGACAGCCTTTACGCAGGTCGAAACGAAACCGCATCGTGGCGGGCGTGTGCGGCGGACTCGCCGAATTCTTTGGCATCAGCGCGTTCTGGTTCCGCCTCGCATTTCTGATCGCGCTGATCCCCGGCGGCGTACCCGGCATTCTGGTGTATTTGATCGCGCTGGTGATGATCCCCTCGGAATAAATACCCCCGATTATCAAAACCATCAAACATGCGGATTCTCAAGAGAATCCGCATGTTCCTATTTCCTGCCGCGGGTTATCATCTGGTGCAATTCGACCTCAGCCTCATGGGGGGTGACGGAAAGAATAAAACTCCATTCGCCGACCAAGGCTTTTTGGGCGCGCCTCATGATCGCATTATCCGATTCGCTCCAGGCGCGGGAATCACGATATGCAGAAAGGTCGCGGATTACCTGGCAGATCGATTCCGCTTTGCCGTCCCCCAGTTTTTCAACCAATTGCAAATTGCGTTGACGGCGGTCATCCGGGAGTTTGTCGGCGGGGCTTGAAAGAATGGCAAGCGCCTCCCGGAACTCCGACGCGCTATTTGGAAGGCGCAGACGATGCTCCAGGTTATTATCCGCAGGGACCCAGATGGTCAAATCCGCCATCTGGACCATGTAGTAGAAAGAAGTTTTATCGAAAAACGTACGCTCCTCGATCGCAAGCACTTTCCCCAACCCATGCGTGCAATGCACGACATTATCGCCTGTATGGAAATTCATGGCAGTCTCCTTGATCTCGCTTTGGGGAAAAAAGAAAACGCCAGTCCTGCAAAAGGACTGGCAGTCAGACCCGTCGATCCTGAGGTTGATGCGGTCGTTATATCACGTATCAGAAGGCATCCTCTTCATCCGCGGGATCGGGCGGTTCGGCATTCATCGGGCACGCCCAAACGCCGCTCTCATACATCATCTCCGCTACATGATAGGGTTTCGGCAGGGTCTCAAAGCCGCGTTCATCCATACTATCGACGATTAATTGATGCGGCGGTTTCTCCGTCTTGAAACTCTTCTGCACGCGCCCCAGGAAATATTTGGCGCTTTCCGCGGAAATTTGAAATTTGGAGGCGATCTGTTCAAAAGGTTTAATCTTTTTCATGAAATGATTGTACCCGATGGCAATATTGCTTCCCGCACCAACACCAGCGGATGCCGCGCCGTCACGCCCGTCCCATGTTGGATTTGCATCCGGCAGGCTGCGCCGCTCGAAACCAATTCACGATTTTCAACTTCGCGCGCCTTCGGCAATACTCCCAACTCCCCCACCCGCATCGAAAGATCATAATGTTCGGCGTCGTAACCAAACGCGCCCGCCATGCCGCAGCAACCCGCCTCAATTAACTCCACATCGAAGCCGAATAACTTTAGCATTTCAACGGTCGCGGACACGCCCACAGGCAAGCCGTCGTCGGCGAGACCTTCCGCGCGCTGGTGACAGTGCGGCTGAAAAAGCACTTTCGTTTTATTTTGGATTTGTCTCAATCGCCTCTGTTTTTTTAAATTTGCTGCGCGCAGAATAAATTCGTCCATCAACCACACCCGCTTTGCGAGAGACTGAATCTCCGCGCGGCGCTTCGGCAGCAATGACGAATACTCATGTTTGAGACAATACACTTCAGGCGGTTCGCATCCGACCACGCTCAAGCCTGCCCCGCCATCCAGACGTTTTATTTCATTCAAAACTTTTTCGGCGTGATTTTTAGCGGCGTTTAAAAATCCCTTTGAAAGCAGCGACGCTCCCGCGCCGATGACGGGAAGAATTTTCACGTCATAGCCCAGTTCGTTCAAAATGAAAACGGCTGCCTCTTCCACTTCGGGTTCGATGTAATGCGAAAAGACGTCAGCAAGGAAAATGACCGGGTTCGAACCACCCGGTTGCAGGTCCGGTTTGAAGCGCGGCAGTCTTGCAAATTTTGGAAGGGGTCTCTGATCGGTAATCCCCAACGCGCGCGCGATCAACTTCCGCGACCAATTCATCCCCATGAGGGCATTTGCCAAAGGCGCGATGGGGTTCAACAACTTCGCCGCGACGTGGAAATATCCGAACAAATAATCGCGCAGCGGACGGCGACGCGTTTTGAAATACTCGTTCATGAATTCGTATTTCAACTTCGGCATGTCCACCCCGCTGGGACACTCCGAAGTGCAGCCTTTGCAGGCGAGGCAGAGATCGAGGGCGGCAAACGCCGCATTTTCGATCTCCGATTTCCGATTTCCAACCGGTTCGCGCAAAGTGATCAGTTCGCGCAACAGATTCGCCCTTCCCCTCGTGCTGAACGTCTCCTCCCGCGTCGCTTGAAACGAGGGACACATCACGCCGGTTGTTTTGCGGCACACGCCCTGACCATTGCATTGTTCCACCGCGCCCGCCAAGCCGCGCTCGTGACCGAAATGTAAAGCGGGCTTCCATGTTTCGGCATGATAATTTTCACCGCAGCGCAAATGCGTATCCATCGGCGGCGCATCGAACATCTTTTTGGGATTCAAAATATTATGCGGATCAGCGGCGCGTTTCAACATTCGCATGGCTTCGGTAACTTCCGCGCCATACGTTTTTTCGATCCACTCGCCCGCCACGATGCCGTCGCCATGTTCGCTGCTCATCGAGCCGCCCAGACTCCTCACCAATGCAAAGGTCTGCTCGCCGATACTCCGCAGCGCGCGCGCGCCTTCGCCCTTTTGCAAATTCAGAATCGGGCGGATGTGCAAACATCCAGCCGAGGCGTGGGCGTAAATGCCGCCCTCGGTGTTATGCGCCGCCAAAATCTTTTCGATTTCGCGCACAAAATCGCCCAGCCTCTCCACAGGCACAGCGCAATCTTCGATGAACGCGGCAGGTCGCGCCGACTGCGGACGCGAATCCAAAATACCCAAGCCCATCTTGCGGATATTCCAGACTCGCGCCTGCTCTTCGTTCGACTCGGCAATTGTCAGCGCGTTCCCAAGTTTTCCAACCGCCTCTTTCAACGCCGACGGCTGGTCGCCGCTGAATTCGACCACCAGCAACGCCGACGGGTCCCCCGCAGCATCCCCTTTGGGGATCACCCATCCCATCTGCCGCTCATACGCAGGGACGCTCCGCGCCAGCCGCAGGATCATTTGCGGAATCAACTCGATGGCGCTTGGTTTGAATTCCAACAAACGCGGCACATCGTCACATGCCGAGGCGATACTGTCATAGGCAAGTACGCCGAGTATTGTGTGTTTCGGCTTGCGGACAAGATCGACCTTCATGCGGCGGATGACGGCAAGCGTGCCTTCGGAGCCAGCCAAAAGATGCGCCAAATTCCAAGTGTCGGGCTTCAGGCTGGCTGGGTAATTTTCCCCCATCCAGCGAGACGGCGCGGATGGACTCCACGGCAGAAGGTAATTCAAGCGATAGCCCGCGGAATTGCGCCAGATTTTTGGGTAGTTTTGTTTTATAGCGCCGGAATATTTCCGCCTGATCTCATTGACCGTCGAAACGATATTCGATATTCGAGCATCCGATGAGCGAATATCGAATATCGAATCATCGAATATCGCAAGGCTCCCATCCCCCAAAATGACATCCGCGCCCAGCAAATGGTCCGCGGACATGCCGTACAAAATGGAATGCGCGCCTGTGGCATTGTTTCCGATCACACCGCCCATCGTGGCGCGTTCCGCCGAGGCGGGGTCGGGACCGTACATCAATCCGTATTTTGCGGCGGCGCGATTCAAGTCCGCGAGGATGACGCCAGGCTCGACAATCGCCGCATGGGCTTCGGGATCGATTTCGATGATGGAATCGAGATGGCGCGAGCAATCCAAGATCAAGGCTTCGCCGATGGCTTGTCCGCCAAGCGATGATCCCGATCCGCGCGGGAGGATGGGGATTTTATATTTCGCCGCCAATTCCACCGCGGACTGCAAGTCGTCCTGCGTTTTTGGGATGACAACCCCCAGCGGCTCGACCTGGTAGATCGAAGCGTCAGTGGAGTACAAGACTCTGGACGCCGAATCAAGCCGAACGTCGCCAGTGAAGCGCTTTTTTAGTTCATGGAGAAAATCAGGGGAAAGGTTCACAGAAATTTCACAGCATCGGCAGCATCAAACATTCGTCGCGCGACTATTTGCGCGAGTACCGTTTGTTCGCCTCGTTCAAATATGCGAAGAATTCATCCTTCATCGCGGATGCAGTCTTTACATCTTTTGAGGATAGGTCGTTCAATTCCTCGGGGTCGCTTTCCAAATTATACAATTCGAAATTGCGTCCGGGCATTTCGTAATTCAAATACACGATCAACTTATGCGAGCGCCTGCGCATCGAGAAGACCGCCTTCTCGACCGGAGCAAAAGCGGAATTCTCCCTTGCAATCAGTGAAATGATGGGACGGTCGTCATCGGTTTCACCGCCAAACCCCGGGAGGATTCTTCCGTCCAGCTCCGGCGCGGGATCGCGCCCAGCAAAGGACAGGAGGGTCGGCAGAAGGTCAATGTTGCTTGTCAGAGAATGGACATCCTCGCGTTTTGTCTGTCCGGGTGAATGGACGAGCAGTGGAATCCGCAGAACCGATTCATACATGAAGTGAGCGCCATGACCCAGGAAGCCGCGCTCGAAGAGCTCGCCATGATCCGAGGTCAATATTAAATAGCTGTTGTCCAGCACGCTTTCTTCATCCAGCCGGGAGACCAGCCTTCCAAATTCATCATCCACCTGTGCAATCAGCCTGTCGTACAAAACTCTTCGGGTCGCCACGTACTCTTCGGTAAAGCCGTATGAAAAGGGATGGACAGGCTTTACAGGCGGCGCAAAATCATCATTGAACAGCTTTCGATAATCATGGCGGGGATTATAGGGATCATGCGGCGAGAACAAGTGGATGTAGGCGAAATAAGGTTTGGGCTGCGACGCAAGTTGGAGGAGTTCGGCATACACGCCATCATAGACTTCCTCGTTGAGGAAAGGCGCGCCACCCATCAGCTCGGGAACGCCTCTCGGATATTCCGCCGAAACCTGCGCGGCGGTCTGCCTGAATATCCGGCTCCTGTTGAGATAGCCAAAAACAGAAGAAGCGGCAGGGCGGTTTTCCTGCCCGTCCATGGAAAGCAAAAAGTCGTTTACGGCAATGGAAGAGATGGCGCGGTCATTATCGAACAAGCCCAATGCCGGGTTTTCCGCCGTCAGACTGTACGCCAGGGGCGAAAGGAAGCGGTCAATATCGCGGGGATACTGCCCCAGCAAATGATCCGCCCACGCATTCTGGGCAAATCCAAACCGCTGGTATTCGGAACCAAGCAGGGAAAACGGATTGCAGTGGGCGAATTCGGGCAACACCAACCCGCCATAATTAATGGCGCGATGTTTCCACGGGAGCATTCCAGTCAGCATGGATGCCGTGCCGGTTGTCGTAAAGTTGCCGCAGCTATAATGATTGTTATAGACCGTGGAACGTTCCGCGAAGGCGTCCATGTTCGGAGTCGTGGGGCGCGGATACCCATGCAGGGACATGTGCCGCGCGGACAGGGTATCCATAACAATAACAATGATGTTGGGACGACTGTCGCTGCCAGCCGTAATCGCGGATAGTTTTTTGGAAGCGGCAACGCCCGCCAGGGTCACCCCTGCCATTTTTAGGAAATCCCGTCTGGATAGGTTCTTCATGCCGTGGTCAACTCAAATTCCGAACGAGAACGATTGCCAGGGAAATGCCACTCAAGGCGAGATAAAAATATAAAAAGAGAGAAGTTCGCTCCGAAAAACCTTCGATAAATCCCCGAAGCCGCCCAACCTTGGAGAACAGCACCGCCAGAGGCAGCCCCACTGCCGCGGCAATCGCCCACCACTTGCATTCACTGGAAATAAATTCGGCTGAATCTTCGTAGCCGCTGAATAAATAAAGTCTGATAACCGAGCAAAGCAATACCGCCACCGCAATTACGATGGCGCGGGACTGGAATTCAGTCATATCTCTCAGCATGAAAAAAAGGAGGTAATCAGCCAGCACAACCCCTGCCAACAAAAGGAGGCTGTCCGCCAGGCTTGCGAGAAGGGCGTAAGCGTAGACCGATGCGATCTGACCCGCGGACAAATAGAACATCCATGAAGGCAGGTTGTAAAAAGATACAAACAGCGTCCACGAATAAACTCCAAAAACGATGACCGCATAAACGCCCAGTATTTGTTTTACTCCGGGAATGCGATCCAAAAGAAGTTTTTTCAAACTACCTGCGCCTTGCCCTGATTCGCCACCGCCGCCGCCTTCTTCGCGGCTTCTTCGGGGTCGCCGAGGTAATATTTTTGAAGCGGTTTCAGGTTTTCGTCCAACTCGTAGACGAGCGGCAAGCCTGTGGGGATGTTCAACCCGAGAATGTCCGCCTCGAACATGTCATCGAGGTATTTCACCATCGCGCGGATGGAATTGCCGTGCGCCACGATTATCACGCGCCTGCCCGATTTGATATCCGGCGCAAGCGTGGAACGCCAGTAAGGCAGAACCCGTTCCAGCGTAATCTTAAGCGACTCGGTGGCTGGCAGTTGTTCGGGAGTCAGCGAGGCGTAGCGGCGGTCGAAGCGCGGATGACGCTCGTCATTCAAGTCCAACGCGGGCGGAGGGACGTCATAACTGCGCCGCCAGATCTTCACCTGCTCCTCGCCATATTCCTTCGCCGTCTCCGCCTTGTTCAAACCCTGCAACGCGCCGTAGTGACGTTCGTTCAACTGCCACGCGCGGACGACAGGCAGCCAGTCGCGGTCCATCACATCCTGAATGATGTTCAACGTTTTGATGGCGCGTTTCAACACGGAAGTGTAGGCGATGTCGAAATCATAGCCGCCGTCTTTCAATAATTTGCCCGCTTCGACGGCTTCGGCTTTGCCGAGATCGGTCAGGTCAACATCCGTCCAGCCGGTAAAACGGTTTTCGAGATTCCAGGCGCTCTGCCCATGCCGGACAAAAATGAGTTTATACATCGCTCGCTCCTATGTCACTGCGAGCGTTCGTTGCGAAGCAGTCTCTCGTTAATAACAGGAGATTGCTTCGGCGGAAATTCACCGCCTCGCAATGACATGAGATTATAGCCTATGTCATTCGCTCATAGTAAAATCAGGGAATGTCCAATGAAGACGCCACCCCCGTTCGCAAACAATATCTCGATATAAAAAGACAACATCCCGACGCGATCCTGCTATTCCGCCTCGGTGATTTTTACGAAACCTTCGACGAGGATGCGGAGATTACCGCGCGCGAGCTTGACATTGTTCTCACCTCGCGTCCCGTCGGCGGCGGCACGCGCGTTCCGCTTGCGGGGATTCCTTATCATGCCGTCGAAAATTATCTCTCGCGCCTGATCGAAAAAGGCTATCATGTCGCCATCGCGGAACAGATCGGCGAAGTTCCCGCCAAGGGCTTGGTGGAACGCAAAGTTGTGCGCGTGGTGACTCCGGGGACTGTGACCGAACCGGGTCTTTTGCCGGGGGATGCGAATAATTATCTCGCCGCCGTAATCCTCGATTCGTCCGCCTCTTCTTCGGGGACAGTTGCTTCTGTTTCTTATACCGACGTCACCACTGGAGAATTCGCCGTCACCGAACTTCCGCTCGAAGCCCTGCGCGCCGAGTTGACCAGGCTGCATCCCGCCGAAATCATCCACCCCGATAATCAAACCCTCGCCCCACCCCTTCCCCCTCAGGGAGAGGGGCGAAGGGGTGAGGGTGGATTTCACTTGACTGCGCTGCCTGCATGGAAATTCGAACCGGGCAAGTGTAATGAAACCCTGCTAACCCAATTCAACGCCTCCACATTGGATGGTTTCGGATTAAAAGCAAACAGCCTCTCCGTCCGCGCGGCGGGAGCGGTCATCCAATACCTCAAAGAAACCCAGCCCAACGCGCTCAACCTGCTGACCTCGCTGCGCTCCTACAGCCTGAACGAGTTCATGACGCTGGACTCATCCACCCGCCGCAATTTGGAGCTGGATGAAACGCTGCGCGGCGAGCGCAAAGGCTCCCTGCTCGGCACACTCGATGCCGCCATCACCCCAATGGGCAAACGCATGATTCACCAATGGGTCAGCCAGCCATTGCTCAATGTGGAGAGAATCAACAAACGGCAAGACGGCGTGGAATATTTCGCGCAAAATGGCATGGTCCGCGCGGAGCTGCGTAATTCGCTAAAACCTATCGCAGATTTGGAACGTCTCATCAACCGTGTGATTACTGGGCAGGCACAGCCGCGCGATCTCGTGGCGATGCGTTCTACTATCGCCTCGCTGCCAAATATTGTGCAAGCGTTTGAAGAAAGAGGAAAGAAGAAAGAAGTTCAGTTGCCTTCGGTTGATTTAATGAGCGAGCAATTGTCGCTTCTACAGAATGCCATAGACGATGACCCGCCTGCCACGCTTCAAAACACGGGCGTGATCCGCGCAGGATTTTCGGCTGAACTCGATGGCGTCATCGAAGCCTCCAAACACGCCCGCGAGTGGATCGCCAATCTTGAATCCGTGGAACGAGAAAAGACGGGTATCAAAACGCTCAAGGTCGGCTACAACAAGGTCTTCGGGTATTACATCGAAATCTCGCGCGGCGCGGCGGACAAAGCCCCCGAACATTACATCCGCAAGCAGACGCTGGTCAATGCCGAGCGCTTCATCACGCCGGAGATGAAGGAATACGAAACGCTGGTCTTGAACGCGGAAGAACGCATCAAAGAGATCGAGACCCGCCTGTTCAAGGAAGTCTGCGCGGAACTTGCGAAGGCGGCGGGCAAAGTTCTTGCCACTGCAAGAGCGATTGCCGAACTGGATGTGCTGTCCGCTCTCGGCGAAGTCGCAGCCTTGAATGGGTACACCAAGCCCGAGGTCCACGAAGGAGGCGAACTGGAAATCCATGAGGGGCGGCATCCCGTTGTCGAGCAGTTGCTGAAATCCGAACGTTATATCCCCAACGATGTCCTCTTTGAAAAAGGCGAGATCGTGCGCGTCATTACGGGACCCAACATGAGCGGTAAGTCCACATACTTGCGGCAGACCGCGCTGATTGTGTTGATGGCGCAAATGGGTTCGTTCGTGCCGGCGGCTTCGGCGAGGATTGGGCTCGTGGATCGCATTTTCACGCGCATCGGCGCGCAGGATGAAATTCATGCCGGGCAGTCCACGTTCATGGTGGAGATGGTGGAGGCGGCGAATATTTTGCATCACGCCACTTCTCGAAGTTTGCTGATTTTGGACGAGATCGGGCGCGGCACTTCAACGTATGACGGGCTTTCGATTGCATGGGGAATCATCGAGTACATTCACAACCATCCCCACCTGCGGGCGAAGACTTTATTTGCAACGCACTATCACGAACTGACGCAGCTTGCCGAATTGCTGCCCGGCGTGCGCAATTACAACGTGGCGGTCAGCGAAGCGGATAACAAGGTCGTCTTCCTGCACAAGATCATCCCCGGCGGCGCGGACCGCTCGTACGGCATCCACGTGGCGCAACTGGCGGGATTACCCTCTCCCGTCATCCAGCGCGCGAACGAGATCATGGAAGAACTCGAGAGATCATCGGCGCGAGGCGTGAGGATCAACCCGCAGGCGGCGCAGCAGGCAGCGCTGTTCCCGGAGACGAATCCGTTATTGGATGAGTTGAAAGACCTGGACATCAACTCTTTGTCGCCCATCGAGGCGCTCAATAAATTATTCGAATGGCAGAGGAAATTCACAAGGTAGCCATGCAAAGACGCGCATTGAATCCCGATGAAGCCAGCGCTCTAGTTCTTCTTGCAGCGATCCTCTTCGGCGCCTGGTTTCGGCTCATGCCCGCCTGGCTGGCGGGATTCCCCATCAACGACGGCGGGTTGTTCCATTCGATGATCGCCGACATCCAAGCCAACCGATACATCCCGCCGGTTTACGCGTCGTACAACCACGCGCAGATCCCCTTTGCCTATCCGCCGCTTGGGCTTTATTTAGGCGCGCTCATCAGCGATCTATTCAACATCCCGGCAGTGGAAGTTTTGCGATGGCTCCCCGGCGTCATCAACAGTTTGTGCATCCCTGCCCTGTATCTGCTTGCCAAAGAAATCCTCAACGACAAGTTGACGGCATCCATCGCGGCGTTCGTCTTCGCCTTCATCCCGCACATGACAGACTGGTTTTCGATGGGCGGAGGCATTACGCGAAGCCTGGGCGGCTTGTTCATGCTGTTGACGCTCGCTCATGCCTACAGAGTTTTCGCGCATGAAGATCGAAAAAGCATCATCCCCGCCGCAATCTTCGGAAGTCTTGCCGCATTGAGCCATACGGAAGCGCCGGTTTACACCATTGCAATTGCCGTCTTCTTCTGGTTTATGAAATCACGCGCGCGAAAGGGGATTGCGCATGGAATACAGATCGCGCTTGGAGTGCTGCTTCTTGCGGGCGGCTGGTTCGCATGGATCATCCATTCCCATGGACTGACTCCATTCGAATCCGCGTTTCAGACGGGGCTGCACTCCAACACATCGCTGTTAAGAATTCTGAACATAGACTTTCTCACCGAAGAGCATTTTGTTGACATAATCGGCGTGTTGGGACTGCTCGGAACAGTCTTCCTCATCGGCAAAGGCGATCTCTTAATCCCCGGCATGTTATTCGTCATCTTCCTCGTCCAGCCGAGAAGCGCCCACACCATCGGCAATATACCGCTCGCCCTCGCCGCCGGATATTTCATCACGCGCATCCTGCATCCGCCGTTTCAAAATTCAAAAACAACGCCGCCTTACAGACTGCCGGTTGTTCTCCTTGTCATTCTTCCATTCATATTCAGCAATTCCATCTTTCACGGACTCGCCTTGTCGCGGGAACACGCGCCCGAAGCCGAAAGGGAAGCCATGGAATGGATCAGGCAAAACACGCCGCCCGACGCGGCATTCCTTGTCATCACCGGCGAGCCAAATCCTTTTTGTGATTCCGTCGGGGAGTGGTTTCCCGCCCTCACCGACAGAAAAAGCATTGCCACCCTGCAAGGGCGCGAATGGACACTGGGAAATGAATTCAACGACTTCATCCAAAACGCAAGCGGACTGCAAACATGCCTCGACAAGGGATTGGAATGCCTCGAACAGGAGGCGGAAGCCCTGGGCGGAATCCCCGCCTACATTTACGCCTCGCTCGACCCGACAACTGTCCATTGCAACCCAGCAGCGTCCACGCCGGATATGGTTCACCCGCTTCTGCTTGATCTCGAAAGATCACCAAAATATACAGAGATTTATCGCTCTGACGCCGCAATTATTTTCCAACAAAGACAACCATAAATGTTCGTACTTCCGACAATGTGCGAAACCCGAATCATTTAAAGAGGAGAGAAAATAAAACATGTACAAAGGAAAAAGCGTTGGCGTGGTTGTGCCCGCCTACAATGAAGAACTGCTCATCGGGCGGGTGATTGAAACCATGCCGTTGTTTGTAGATAAAATCGTAATTGTCGACGATCACAGCTCCGATCAAACCTATTCGATCGCGCAAAATTATCTGAACAGTGACCCTGATCGCATTGTGTTAATTTCGCATACGGTAAATCAGGGTGTCGGCGGGGCGATTATCACCGGGTACAAATGGTGCCGGGATCATGATATCGACGCCACTGCCGTCATGGCAGGCGACGCCCAAATGGATCCGGATGATTTACCGGCGTTGCTGGAGCCCGTAATCAACGATTATGCGGATTACTCGAAGGGCAACCGATTGGTTTCCGGTAAGGCATGGGAGATCATTCCGCGCATCCGCTACCTTGGCAACGCCATGCTTTCCCTTTTGACAAAAATCGCGTCCGGGTACTGGCGTATTGCAGATTCGCAAACAGGTTATACGGTCGCGAATCTCGCCGTGTTAAAAACGCTCGACCTTGACAACATCTACAAGCGTTATGGGATGCCCAACGATATGCTGGTGAAACTCAATATATTCAATTTCCGCGTCTGCGATGTGCAGATCAAGCCCGTTTACAATATAGGTGAAAAATCGGGGATAAAACCCCTGCGCATGATTCCGAAACTGGCATGGAAACTGGCAAGTTTCTTTCTCCACCGCATGATACAAAAGTACGTTATCCGCGATTTTCACCCCCTAGTCTTTTTCTATTTCTCCGGTTTCACATTGTTTATCAGCGGGTTGGCGCTTGGTATTTACCTCTTGATTTACCGCATTTTTCTTGGAACGGTTGCGGCGACCAGCACCATCATGGCTGTATTCCTGTTCATCACGGGTATGCAGTCCTTGTTTTTCGCAATGTGGTTTGACATGGATTATAATCGAAGCCTTAATGTTGACATCAACGATATACTTGAAACCACTCCACCAATCCACAAAACAGCAAAAGGCAAAAAATGATCGAGAATAAAACTGTTTTCATCACAGGCGGCGCCGGTTTTATCGGCTCGACACTGGCAGGAAAATTGATAAAGACTAATCACATCGTAATATACGACAATTTGACGCGCAACTCATTAAAGCACCGTGATTTCAGAAACCACCCCAATCTTACGCTCATACAAGGTGATATTTTAGACTTTGACAATCTTAATAGCGCCATTCAGGGCGCAGACGTAATAGTACATTGCGCGGCAATTGCAGGAATTGACACGGTAATCAAGAGCCCAACCACCACAATGCGAGTAAATATGATTGGCTCAGCCAATCTCCTCGAAGCCGCCGCACGTTTATCAAAAGTAGACCGGGTGGTATGCTTCTCTACAAGCGAAGTCTTCGGTCAGCAAGCCTTTCGTTCAAATGAAACAGACAAAACCGTGATGGGACAGGTCGGTGAAGCCCGTTGGACATACGCCGTAAGCAAACTTGCGGAAGAACATCTAGCGATTGCCTACCATCAAGAAAAAAGTCTGCCTACAACAGTGGTGCGCCCATTTAACGTATATGGCCCCGGTCAAGTGGGCGAAGGCGCCATGCGTATTTTCATCGAACGCGCGCTTAGGGATCAGACAATTGAAATTCACGGTGATGGAACACAAATTCGGGCATGGTGCTATGTAGACGACATGATCGAAGGAACATTACGGGCCATGGAAGAATCAAAAGCCGTCGGCGAGTCGTTTAATATCGGAAACCAGAGGGCGGTTTCCACAATTTACGGCTTAGCAAACACCGTAGTCCGCGTCCTTGATTCAAAGTCGCCCATTGTGTTCACGCACAGAGAATATACTGACGTCGAGTTGCGCATCCCCGCAGTCCGTAAGGCATCTGAAATATTAGGTTTTGAGGCGAAAATTGACCTTGACGAGGGAATCCTCCGCACAGCCGAATATTATCGGGAATATCTAAAATGATACGCTTGACAGTTCCATCCATCGAAGAAGATGATTTGCAGGCAGTACGAGAAGTAATCGCTTCCGGCTATTTGGTACAAGGACGACATGTTGAAATTTTTGAGCAGGCAGTGGCAAACTATGTCGGGGCAAACTACGCCATAGCCGTAAGCAACTGTACCGCAGCCTTACATTTGGCGTTACTTGCCATTAACGTTCAACAAGGCGACCTTGTTTTAGTATCTGCATACTCTTGGATTGCCACGGCAAATGTAATCGAATTATGTGGAGCCCAACCTGTATTTATAGACATAGAGCGAGATACATTCAACATGGACCCCGATGCTCTCCAAAACACTCTAAGCAATCTGATGAGTGTCCCTGCGCTTGCCAAGCGCGTCAAAGCCATTCTTCCGGTGCATACATTTGGTTTAATGGCGGACCTTACCAAGATAATCAACATTGCCAGCACGTATAATTTGCCTGTCATTGAAGATGCGGCCTGCGCGTTAGGCGCAGATATCAATGAAAAAAAAGCAGGAACATGGGGTGTAATGGGGTGTTTCAGTTTCCATCCCCGCAAAGCAATTACGACAGGCGAAGGCGGGATCATCACAACAAACGACTCAGCAATCGCTAGAAGACTGCGCTCGCTTCGAAACCACGGCATCGACACAGAAAGCAAGGAGGTTGATTTTATTGAGCCCGGCTTTAATTATCGAATGACCGAATTCCAAGCGGCGCTCGGCGGCACGCAAATGAATAAACTAGAAAGAATTATTCGCGCTCGGCAAACAGGCGCAAAACGGTACAATGAACTGCTAAAAAACACCGCAATCAAACCGCCCGTCAGTCTCAAAGAACAAAGGCATGTATATCAATCTTATATCGTATTGTTGCCCGAACAGATTGCCAACCTGCGCGACAAACTAATCAATCAATTAAAAAACGAAGGGATAGAGACAACAATCGGCACATATCATATGCCACTGTCAAAATATTACTCTACCCGTTATGGGTACAAATTGGGAGATCTTCCTATTGCAGAGGAGGTGCGTCGCCGCTCTTTAGCCCTTCCATTGTATGAAACCATCAAACAAGAAGAGCAGACCAAGGTTATCAATCACCTGCTAACATTCAACGACAAATATGTTTAATTCATTCCTTGCTGTTTTGATAGAGGCGAAAAGCAGGTTGCAACCCTGCTTTCAGACATCATTCCGCAACCCAAATTCCGAAACAATCTTCCAGAGTAGTTCGACATGACAAGGCAAATTGAATATATATGAAAAAAATTGTAATACTTGGAACAGGCGGGAATTGTATTGATATTCTCGATACTCTTTTGGATATCAATCGCGCACAAGGAAGAACTATGTACGAATGTCTTGGTTTCCTTGACGACGATCCTACGAAATGGGGATTTGTATTTCAAGGAATAAAGGTTCTGGGTCCGCTTAGCAAATCCACCGAATTCGATGACTGCTTTTTTGTTTTCGGAATCGGAAGCACTTCAAATTTCTGGAAACGGGATGACATCCTTGCAAAAACAGGAATTGAGAATCAACGATTAGAAACAATAATTCACCCCACTGCCTATATATCCCAATCAGCGACAATTGGGCAGGGGTGCATTATTTTTCAAAATACTGTAATTGCATCCAATGCAGTAATCGGCACATGCGTCTACCTCCTGCCAAACAGCATCATAAGTCACAACAGTACAATAGGCGATTTCACCTGTATTACAGGCAGCGTATGCGTTTCAGGAAGCGTCCGCATTGGAAAAAAATGTTATATTGGCGCGAATTCCGCCATCAAGGATGGCGTTTCCATTGGAGATTGCAGCTTGATCGGAATGGGAAGCATTGTACTAAAAGATGTGTTCGGGAATTGCGTCGTCGCCGGGAATCCCGCCAGACTCCTTCGCAACATAAAATTCGGCGCTACAGAGAGGTAAAAGATTGGCATGAAAATTTTCCTGGGTTTTACAGACGTAGCGAACGTTACTGCAAATTACGCAAAAGGGTTTAAAGCACTTGGTCATGAAGTATTTTCTGTCGCCTGGAGAAGGAGCCAATTTTATCCGGATTCGGAATATGATCTAGTCATTGACGATCGGATTCCAGAAAAAAATAATGATAACTTCTTATCAACTTATCTGAAAATTATTATTCAACTTGCAAAATTAGTTAAATCCCTGAAATGCGATCTCTTCATCATGTATGCCCCAGCGGTATTACCCACAAAACTTTACTATCCCATATTAAAAACATTGGGAAAGAAAATAATAACCGCTTTTTGGGGAAGCGACATACGGTATTGGCACGCCTTTGCAGAAGAAATGAAACATTTGGGAGTAGAAGATGAGGTTGCTCCCTTCTTTCAATACGCAAAGGGTCGCTCTGGCGGGGGTTATTTAGATAAAAAACGAACCATCGAAGTGGCGGAAAAATATTCTGATTTAATCATCTCTCAACCAGATTCTGCCCAACTGCAAACCCGTCCTTATATGAGGTGCAACATCCCATTGGATATGTCCCAGTATCAATTTTATATTCCAGGTCGAATAAAGCCGCTAATCCTTCATGCGCCCAGCGTACCGACGGCTAAGGGAACGGATATTGTACTCGGGGTAATTAATGAATTAAGAGATGAGAAACTGGAATTCGAATTCCGATTGGTTGAAAAAATGCCCAATAACCAATTGCGCGATTTATTAACAGATTCAGACATTGTGATTGATCAAATCTATTCCGCAACCATCGCTGGCTTATCAGCCGAAGCAATGGCAACAGGAAATGCGGTACTTGCGAGGTATATGTCCGATTATTGCAAGGTTCCTTCCGGATGCCCTGTTATAAATGTGAACAAATTCACACTCAAAGACAGCCTCCGCCAAATTATTTTGAATGTTGAACAAAGAAAAAAACTGGCAGAACTTGGGCGTCCTTACGTAGAGTCTGTGAACGATCACATAAAAATTTGCGGAGATTTACTCCGCTGGCTGGAGGAAAAGGATAATATTCACTATGATTTTCACCCCGCATTTAACACCACATACCAAATACCAGAGTCAGTGTTGCAAAATGAGAAAAAAGAAACAATAAAAAGACGGTTAAACTTCTACAAAACGCTCTTATCCGCTAATCAATTAAAATACATCAAAAATTAGGTTGCATTCTTTATCTGTCCCCATGACTAATTTTTCAAAAACATTTCACGTACTAAGGAAGTGGAAAGCAAAGATTTCTTTGATTATAGGGATTGGTGTCATAGGTTTCTTTTTATATTGGATTTGGAATTATGGGGATGAAATTTTAGGAATCTTCAGGAAAGTCGAAGTCTCACAAATAGTTGTTTTAGTAATTTCAATATCCACCTCTGTGATATTAACGGCTTATGCTTTAGTAATCCTAGTGCGCGCCAAGGGGCATACTTCGTTTAAATTATCCGATAGTTACCACTCATTAAATTTCTCCCAACTCGCATCAATGATCCCCGGCGGTATATGGGGCTACGCAGGATTCGCCGGAGCGCTATGGGCAAAAGGTATTCCAAAGGCAGACAGCGCCATAATCATAATATTGCACACACTGACTATGTTGTCAGCCTGCGCATTTGTCGGGGTAATAGGACTGGCTTCGATTTTCGGCTGGCATTACGCCACCGCTCCTTTGATACCGTTTTTATTTCTTGTTTTGGGGAGGAATTTACTGGACAAAGTTAGAAAAAGAATCTTCCCAACGAGCTCCGGTTTACCATTTACAGCAGATCTATTAAAATCGCTTTGCCTGGGCATTATTGTTTGGTTGATAATGGCATCATGTTTTACTTGGTTTCTATTCACGATTGAAGGGCATGACGCCATTCCCTTCTGGACAGTTGCGGGCGCATACACAGGAGGTTATCTGGGAGGATATTTGGCCATAATCGCCCCATCTGGTCTTGGTGTTAGCGAGGGTCTGATAGCATTAATGCTCAGTTCATTCATAAATAGCGAAAAAGCCCTATCCATTGCCATATCCTTTCGCATCGTTCATGTTTTAGTAATATGGTTCAATGTGTTGATATCCGTGATCTTGACGGCAAAGGGCATACGAAAAACCCAATCCTGACAAACCAGTACCCCATGCGAACTATCATACCAATGGGTTTCAATCATAAAGTGCCACTGACACATGTGCAACCTGCGCGAAAAAGCTTTTTTTGCATTTCTTACAGATGAGCTAAAACCTTCCCCTTGCTGTTTTGTAGCGCAGGCAAAGCAAGAATTCATCGACAAGGTATCATATCTATTGAAGTTCAAATAGCGCTATATTTGGTGTTCGGTACACAACACCATTTTGTATTTCACATCCACTCAAAATGCTCACCAAGCGCTGGATGTCATCCATTCGCACAACCACATATTTAACCTCATACTCCTCCATCAAAGAACATCGCTCTTCGCGCGGAACATCCGAATCAAGCGAACTTATTGCATTACTGGCATAAATTCTGTGACGAATCTCCTCCGTGCTTAAAAAATGGTTATGTCCATTATCCTCCTTTTCCTCCCGGAAAGAGATCAAAGAGACATTAGCAGCCACGCCTGGCAATAATTGAGTATCGGCGTAATTGGCAGCAATGGCAGTTACAGGCGCATCAGCATCCCGATCAATGTATGCTCCAATTTGCGCAAGCTGTCGGTAATGGTCCAATACAGCAAAATAAGGAGGGATGCGCGGAATTACCATGACGGCGAACAGGAAAACCGCCATTACTGCCGAGGCAAATACCCTTGTTGCCGGATTAACAATCAATTTGAATTTATTGATATATGATCTTGCTTTTTCGCCAACCACTGGACTCGCAACGAAACGATTTAAAATGGAAATGAAAACTAAAGCACCAGCCAGCCCAAGCGGCGAAAACCATGAAGCGCGCGATATCAGCCGAGCGGAGACAAAGTACCCCAGCAACCATCCTGTATACGGAATCGTTGCAAGTGCAACCAACAGTACACTGGTCAACACATACCAATACAACTCTCCCTTGCCAAGTCTTCGAAAGGCGAGGAATGCGCCGATCACCGCCAAAAATACTGGAAGCAGCCTCAAAATCTGATATGCCCCGTAAATATTGCTTTCATGCGGAATATCAAACAACTTCAATACTTCCGGATTGAGACCATAAAATATATCGTTTACAACATTCGTATACCGCTCGATCTGAAACGAGGCGCGCGCGCTTTGGGCGTCAAACGTACCCGGCATTTGATGTAAATGTTGGTATAGCCGGATAAACAAATAGGGCATCAACAGCATGACAAAAACGCCAGCCAATCGCTGTAATACGCGCAAGCCAGATCTTTTCGTCATTAACGAAAATATAGCCAGCCCTGTGGCGATAAAACATGAAAAAAATAGGATAACTGGATGCGTCAATGTCAATCCAATACCGGAGACAAGCACAAGCAGCAAGTTGTATCCTCGCGGCGCACGAAGATAGCTTAGCACAAAGAAAAAAAATACCGGAGCCAAAAGAAAGACTGCTGAGACTTTGTCTTCAGCCATGTTCAAATAAAACCAAAATCCAACCGGCCAATGTGCGCCTATCATCCACATATACAAAATAACCTGAAACAGGGCTGAAAAACCCGCCGCGTTACGGGACAGACCCAATGTGCGCGCAAACCAATACAATGTAATTATGGCAAGTGGCACAAGAAACAATTCAAGGTAATTACCAAAAAGCAATATTCCAGGCACGCCGCTCAAATCGGACAGGAAAGCCTGACCCATTGGATACAGCGCAAGCCAAAATCTTTCATTTTCAATAACACCTGGGAAATAATGAATAATATTATTAAAACCCAGATGTCCGGAATTCTGCCAATTGGTTAGATATGCTTGGTAGGTGGTGTCGTCAATAAAAAACAAATGCTCGTTGAATGTAAAAAAAGACCCTAAAATCAATGCCCAAAACAGGAAGCCGTTTCCAAAAATTTCGGCGGCAAATTCTTTTAAATGCTCCTTACGCAGGGTAACATTCGGTTTCAATAAAGCCAATAGCGCCAGTTCCCCAAGCCCCATCAGCATGAAAATATTTTCTACCATCTCGAATGAAAAAGAGAAAAATCTTCCAATAAGGCCGATTGCTCCTATGATCGAAACAGATAATGCAAAACCTATGGGAAGAATGCCATGCAACTCAAATAAATGGTCTTTCTCACCCCGAAAAAGCAAAAAAAGGAAAGCTCCGGGCAGAATAAAAATAAAAATTGCAATTCCCAAGCGCAAACTGTCGACGAAAAATTCAATATAAATATTTTCAATATCCATACCGGGAGGGATACTTCCGTGAATCCCCCATAAAACAATCAAGGCAATGCCGAGCATTAACTGCGTTCGCCTTACAGATGCATGGAACATATCAGGCTCCCTTTGGCTTGAAATAACCATTCTACAAACACCGCCGACACACCTAACAAAACAGTGCGCCGGCGGTTAAATTGCCAGGCTGGGCGCAGAATCTTTCTTGCCTGCTGTGAACCTACCCCCCCAGCAGCAGCATCAACAAGCCCTGACCGTTATCAAACGCCACGATCAGACCGGCGAAGACCACCGAGACCATGGACATGAGTTTGATCAGGATGTTGAGCGAGGGACCGGAGGTATCCTTGAACGGGTCACCGACTGTGTCGCCAACGACAGCCGCCTTGTGAGCGGGAGATCCCTTGCCGCCATACGCGCCGGCTTCGATATATTTCTTGGCGTTATCCCAGGCGCCGCCCGCATTGGACATCATGACTGCCAGTGAGAAGCCAGCGCCGAGTCCTCCAACCAGCAAGCCAAGCACGCCCGCCACGCCAAACACGGAACCGATCAAAACCGGAATGATGATTGCAAGGACAGATGGACCAATCATCTCGCGCTGGGCGGCTTTGGTGCTGATCTCCACACAGCGGGCATAATCCGGCTTGCCCTTGCCCGTAAGAATGCCTTTGATCTCGCGGAACTGGCGGCGGACTTCCTCCACCATGCCGCCCGCGGCGCGTCCCACCGCGCTCATGGTCAACGCGGAGAAATAGAAAGCAGTGGCAACGCCGCTGAACACGCCCACCAATACGGCGGGGTTGAGCAGGTTGACGTTGTAATACGTCATGAAATCCTGCACGGTCAATTCGGCAACCTTGATCGCAACTCCGTTCACCATCAACTCGGAGACGCCGCGCAGTTCGCCAAGCACGAGGCGGACCTCTTCAAGATATGCGGCGAGCAGCGCCAAGGCGGTCAGGGCAGCGGAGCCGATCGCAAATCCCTTGCCGATGGCGGCAGTTGTATTGCCGACTGCATCCAACTGGTCGGTTCGGTGCCGGACCTCAGGCTTGAGTCCGGACATTTCGGCATTGCCGCCGGCGTTATCCGCAATGGGACCGTATGCGTCGGTTGCAAGGGTGAAACCAAGCGTCGAAAGCATGCTGACCGCCGCCAAACCCACGCCATACAAACCCATCAAAATATTGGCTGCGCCGCCTGCCGCGTAGAAACTGACCACAATGCCAATCAGAACAACGACCACGGGCATTCCACTGGAGCGCATTCCAAGAGACAGCCCCTCGATCATGGCGGTGGCGGTGCTGGTATTCGCCTGTTCGGCAATTCGGCGGGTGGGAGCAAAGGCATGGGATGTGTAATATTCCGTCAACTTGCCAACCGCTATCCCGACGGCAAGACCCGTCAGAACGACGATCCAGAGCGGCAGCCAATTGGGAAGTCCCATAAAGTAGAAAACAGGCAGCGACAGGACGGCAATTCCAGCCGAACTGACGTACAAACCGCGGCTGAGCGCGTTGATCAAATCAGCTTGCGTGGCGTCTTCATTCGAGCGCACAACAAACAGCGCGATGATCGAAAGAACAACACCCAGGGCAGCCAGCGCAATCGGAGCGGAAATAAAAAGCATGCTCAACGGGATATCCGCGCCCTCCAAGCCGATTGCCGCCACGCCAAGCGCGGAAGTTGCCAAAATGGAGCCCGCATAGGACTCGTACAAGTCCGCGCCCATGCCAGCCACGTCACCGACGTTGTCGCCAACATTGTCTGCAATTGTGGCGGGATTGCGCGGATCATCCTCAGGGATGTTTGCTTCGACCTTCCCAACCAGATCCGCGCCGACATCAGCCGCCTTGGTATAAATGCCGCCACCCACGCGGGCGAACAAAGCCTGGGTCGAAGCGCCCATGCCAAAACTAAGCATGACTGCCGTGATCTGCGGCAATGGATTCTCGGCAAGGAGAAAAGAGAAAGCGTTAGGGAAATATGTGGGAAAAATGTTGTACAACAACAAGAACCAGACGGTGATATCCAGCAGGGCAAACCCCACCACCACCAAGCCCATCACCGCGCCCGCGCGCAAGGCAACCTGCAAGGCGCTGTTGAGGCTCTTCGTAGCGGCATAGGTCGTGCGCGCCGAGGCGTTCGTCGCCGTCTTCATCCCGATGAAACCGCACAAGCCGGAGAACAAGCCGCCGGTCAGAAAGGCGTACGGGACAATCGGGTTCTGAAGGTGGAACCATGAAAGCACCAGGAACAGGACGAACAACACGGCAAAGACCATTGCCACAACCCGGTACTGGCTTCGCAAATAAGCCATGGCGCCCTCACGGACCGCTTGCGCGATCCCCTGCATCTTCTTGTTGCCTTCACTCAACTGCATCAACTGGCGGTAGAGATAAAAGGCAAAGCCAAGCGCGAGCAAAGCCGCCGCGGGTCCCAGCCACCACAACAGGGGCAATGGCGGGCGACTCACAGGATCAATCAACACATCAAACTGCATCGTATTCCTCCAGGACATAAAGAATATCGGCAAAAGCCGATAATTAGCAGGTGGATTTTACAGGCGCGGATGGAAAGTGTCAAGAAAATATGAGCGGAGGCGCTTCAGACCTTCAAATAAAGTTGACACTCCCCGAAAAAACTGATAATATCCGTCAAAATTAGATGTAAAACAAGGAGAAAATCATGCTCCAGGAAATCGATACTCAAATCTTTACGCTTACCCCTGCCGCCAGCAAGGCGGTGCAGGATATCATGACAGAACGCAATCTCGAAGGATACGCCCTGCGGGTGTATGTCGCCGGGGGCGGATGCTGTGGCGTCAATTTCGGCATGGCGCTCGACAACAACTTCCGAGACGTGGACACCACGTTCGACGCCAACGGCGTGAAGGTGGTGGTGGATGAGGTTTCAATCGAATATCTTCGCAACGCCACCGTTGATTTCGTCAATGATCCGCAGCGCGGCTCGGGTTTTGCAGTAGACACTCCCCATGTCAAAGGTCACAGCCACGACGAGGGCGCCTGCGCCTGCGGCTCTGACAGCGGCAGCGACAGTTCATGCGGCTGCGGCGGATCATGCGGATGCAATAACTAACCCTGATTAAAACTAAACATGACTCACCCCGAAATTAAGGTTTCGTGGGTGAGTTCGTTTTTAAGACCAATTGGGACGCTGAAAAACGCTGAATACGCGGATTTTTCATGGGGTTTCCGCGTTTATCTGCGCTCGTCAGCGTCCCAGATTAAATTCGGGGTTAATC
>JAGUZU010000092.1 GCA_020060625.1 Anaerolineales bacterium
GCGCGGCAAGCCGCAGCCAAAGTAAGTCGGATTGGCAATCCGACCTACGCGCAAAATCTTCGCGGTAGGCGTAGTTTTTACAGAGCAATACTATACTCAAATCATTATACGCGGCTGGTATTCGAGAGTCGCAGGAGGAAATCCAACCCTTGAACGCAGCGGAGGCGCAAAATGAATCCTCTGCGAGGACAAGTTTTTGCGGTGCAAATTTCCCCCAGGCGGGCTATGATAAAATTGCCTCGATTTCGATGCCTGCGGCGCGTTGCGCGCCCGGCGGGAGAAAATCATGGAACTGGAATATAAAACGCTGCGCGATGAGATCGGTCATTTGCAGAATCAAGCCGCGAGGATTTTGGAAGTCGGATTGGTGCTTGCCTCGAGTATTTTTACGATTTCCTATTCCACGGTCATTCAAGCCGAATCGCAATGGATCGTCCTGCTCAGCCCTTCGTTCCTCCTGATACCGCTCGTGTACCTGATCCTCGACCGGGTGAGGACCACGTGGATCATCGGAAGATATATCGAATTGTTCCTAGAACCCAGGTTGAAACTGCATTGGGAGGCGTACAATCGCTATTTGCGGCGCGGGACGCGCAAGCGATTTTCCACAAAGTTTGCGCTGGGCACCATTATGCCGCTGATCGTCATCCAGATGATCGCCCCGGTTCTCTCGCTTACATCGGGCGTATCGGATGTGCGGCTGTGGTCGGGCTTGAGCGTGGTGGCTGGCGTCATCATTGCGCTGGAATTGACGCTTCTGCGAAGGTTTCTCATTACCGAAGAGGATGTGGCGGCGATGAAGAGCGCCTGGATGGAATTCAGAAAGAAGAAGAAATAGTTTATCGGCGAGACGAAGAATAGACGCCTGATGCAAAATTTGTTAAACGATCTTGTTTATTTGTATGGTTTGGAAAAAGCGCCCGGGGTGTTCTCCCGGCTCGGGGAAATGACGGCGAAGTACCGCTCCCGCATTGGGGCAAAGGACGGGGCTTTGACCGAACGGGACGCGATTCTGATCACGTATGGCGATCAGGTTCAAAGGTCGGGTGATGCGCCGCTGCGAACGCTCGCGGAATTTTGCCGCGGTCATCTCAAGGATGTTGTCAGCGGGATTCACATCCTGCCTTTTTATCCCTGGACTTCGGACGACGGATTTTCCATTACAGACTATCGCAGGGTGGACCCCCCGCTGGGCGGGTGGGAGGATGTCTCTGCGCTGCAAGGTGATTTTCGGTTGATGTTCGATGCGGTCATCAATCACATCTCGGCGCAGAGCGATTGGTTCAAAAAATTCTTGCAGGACGACCCGCGCTATAAAAATTACTTCATTGTCGTGGACGGCGAGCCTGACCTTTCACAGGTGGTTCGTCCGCGCACGCTGCCGCTGCTCACTTCGTTTCAAACGCCGTCGGGGGAGAAGAAGGTTTGGACGACCTTCAGCGCCGACCAGGTTGACCTCAATTTTCAAAACCCCGATGTATTGTTGGAGATCGCGGATATTCTGCTGATGTATGCCGAACGAGGCGCGGACTTCATCCGCCTCGATGCGATTGCCTATCTATGGAAGGAGATCGGCACGCCCTGCATTCATCTGCCGCAAACGCACCGCGTCATCCAACTCCTCCGCGCGGTTCTCGATGGCGCCGCGCCGCACGTCCATTTGATCACCGAAACCAACGTGCCGCATGCCGATAATATTTCCTATTTCGGCGACGGCGCGAACGAAGCGCAGATGGTCTACAACTTTGCCCTGCCGCCGCTGACCCTGCATACCTTCCACACCGGCGATGCGCGGATTCTTTCGGATTGGGCGGACTCGTTGACCTTGCCCTCGGACAAAACGACCTTCTTCAACTTCCTCGCTTCGCACGACGGGGTGGGCTTGAATCCTGCCCAAGGGATTTTATCTTCCGCTGAAATCGACTCGCTCGTGCAAACGACGCTTGCGCACGGCGGCTTGATCTCGTACAAGCATAACGCGGACGGTTCGCAAAGTCCGTACGAGATGAACGTCAATTATTTCGACGCGCTTTCCGATCCGCAGGGCAGCGAGCCGTTGTCCCTGCAAGTAGACCGTTTCATCGCCGCGCAAGCCATCATGCTCTCGCTGGTCGGCGTGCCGGGCATTTACTTCCACAGCTTGTTCGGTTCGCGCGGATGGCTGGAAGGCGTGAAGGAGACAGGACGCAACCGCACCATCAACCGCCAGAAATGCGGTTTCGACTCCCTTCAAAACGGACTCGCCGACCCCGCCTCGCTGCGTTCCCGGGTCTTTTCCCGCTATCGGGAATTGTTGAAAGCACGCAGAAGCTCCCCCGCCTTCCACCCCCACGGCGTACAAAACGTGTTGAAATTGCACAATTCCGTTTTTGCGGTGGAACGGGTTTCACCCGATGAAACCTCCCGTGTTCTCTGCTTGCACAACGTCAGCGCGGACCGAGTCACGTTGGACGCGCCTTTTACGCAGGCACGGGATTTGTTGACAGGAAACGCCGTGAACGGAAATTCCCTTTCGCTCGGACCTTATCAAATACTTTGGATGGCAAGACCCTAAAGGTCTTCAAAACCTTTAGGGTCCGTAGGATTGGAATATATGACATCTCGAAACATCGGTTTTATTTCCACCCGTTTTGCCGGCACAGACGGCGTTTCGCTCGAGACATCGAAGTGGGCGGCTGTCCTTGAGCGGCTGGGGCATACATGTTTTTACTTTGCGGGCGAATGTGACCGTCCCGATAAAGTCTGTCACATGGTGGAAGAAGCATTCTACCGCCACCCCGAAATTGACGCGATCAACCGGCAGGCGTATTCGGGCAGTTGGACGGTCACGGAGGAGGCGCGTTCTGCCCATCCTGAAATTGCGGCATTGCACAAACCGTTCTTCTCCATGTACGTCCGCCCGCCGGGGATGACGCGCCGCGTAAACGAATTAAAGGAATATTTCAAGGAGGAGTTATACAAGTTTGCGAACCGTTTCAATCTTGAACTGCTCATTGTCGAAAATGCGGTTGCGATTCCGCTCAATATTCCGCTTGGTCTTGCCGTCACCGAATTCATTGCCGAGACGGGCTTCCCAACCATCGCGCATCATCACGACTTTCATTGGGAACGCCAGCGTTTTCAAGTCAACTGTGTGGGCGATTACATCGCCGCCGCCTTCCCGCCCAACCTGCCCTCCATCCGGCACGTGGTCATCAATTCGATCCAGGCGCAGCAGATCGCTTCGCGTTACGGCTTGACATCGCGCGTGATCCCCAATGTGATGGATTTCGACTCTCCGCCGCCTCCGCCCGATGAATACACCCGCACCGTCCGCGCGGATTTGGGAATCGAAGACGGCGAGTACTTCTTTCTCCAGCCCACCCGCGTGATCCAGCGGAAAGGCATCGAACACGCCGTTGAACTGGTGCGCAGGCTGGAATTACCCGCCAAACTGGTCATCTCCCATGCCGCCGGAACCGAAGGCACGGATTACGAACAGCGCGTGCGCGAATATGCCCATTTGCTGGATGTCACCGTGCGTTTCGAGGTGGAGCAGGTCAATGAACACCGCGGGGTCACAAGGGACGGCAGGAAGGTGTATACGCTTGGCGACGTTTATCCCCATGCGGACCTGGTGACCTATCCCTCCGCCATCGAAGGATTCGGCAACGCCTTTCTGGAAGCGGTGTACCATCGCCGCCCGATTCTTGTCAACAATTATTCCATTTACGAGGTGGATATCAAGCCCAAGGGCTTCCGCGTGATTTGGTTCGACGGGTATATCAGCACGGAAACGCTCGACGAGACCCGCCGCATTCTGCGAAACCCCGCGGAGGCAGGCAAATGGGCGGATAAAAACTACGAACTCGCAAAACAGCACTTCTCCTTCACCGTGCTGGAACGGCGTTTGCAGTCCGTCCTTGCGGATTGTTTCGGTCAACAGGCATGAAGGAGGTCTGGCTTCTTCGTCACGGGGAAACGGACTGGAATTTGCAGGGCAGGTGGCAGGGACAGGCTCCCTTCGCGCCCGGCTTGAACGAGGCAGGGTTTGCGCAGGCGCGTTCTGCGGCTTCCGTGTTGTCCAATGTTCGTTTTGCCGCGATCTATTCAAGCGACCTGTTACGCGCGCGGCAGACCGCGGAAGCGGTGGCGGAACAACAGGGCTTGCGCGTTATTTTTGACGGACGATTGCGCGAAGTGAATCTCGGCGTTTGGGAGGGAATGCTTTCGGAGGATGTCAAAGCCCGCTACCTGAAGGAATTGGAGGAGCGGGAAAAGAATCCGCTTCGCGCCCGTCCGCCGCAGGGGGAGACACTCGCAGAGGTGGCGGAACGCGTACAGGCGGCGTTAAAGGATATTTTGCAGGAGCAGGCGCAGGGTCCGGTTTTGATCGTTTCGCACGGACTCGCGCTTGCCGCGTTATCTTGTCTCGCCGGGGGCGTCCCTCTCGAAAAGGCGTTCGCGCACATCCCCGAAAATGCGAAGCCGCGCCAACTCCTTGTGGATGGTTAATCGCTGCCCGATAGCGCAAACGCCGCGACACTGAATGCGATGGCAACGTTGAGCGAGCGTTTTCTCCCGCTCATCGGGATGAATAGAATTTCATCGCACAGTGCAAGTAATTCAGGATCGATTCCGGTCACTTCGTTTCCCACAATCAAAAGGCGTTTTTCGTTTTGCGTTCCTCCGGCTTCGCGCAGGGCGGGTTTTCGATTTGCGCTTCGAATATCCTTTGCCCTTTCATCTTCCTCCAGCGCATGGAGCTTCCAGCCCTCCATCTTCATACGCTCGACCAGCTTCACCGCATCCTTGTGATGCGACCAGGCGACAAAATCCTCCGCGCCGAGCGAGGTTTTTCTCACCGCGTCATTCTCCGGTGTGGGCGTGATGCCGCATAGATAGGCGTGACCAAACCCGAATCCGTCCGCGCTGCGCAGGATCGAGCCGACGTTCCATGCCGAGCGGATGTTGTCGAGCATGACGGCGGTTCGCGGGTGGGTGATTTTTTCTCGACGAATCGGTTCGTTCTCAATCTGCTTTTTCAAAACGGCTTTTGTTTCCCCCATGCAATGCGGACACCGCTCACCGAACGCCTGACTGTCGGTGAGCGGATAACGCAGTCCACACGAAGAGCAGACCCGGATTTCAAAAAATGAGGGCGGCATTTATTTGGGAACGCTTATTTCGAAATATGCGAAGGTGGCGGGCAGGGGCAGGATCTCGGCATTTTGGGCTGCGATCAATCCAATATATTGCGGCGTGAAATTGATTTGATACTCGCCGCCTCGATACCATGCGGTCCCATCGCTGCTGATGAAGAGGCTGGCTGTATCGCCTTTCCTGATAAGCCGCGCCACGAGCGTGTTCTCCTTGTAGTTGATTATATTGCGAGGCAGGGTCAATTTTCCGTTTCGATAGATATCTACAATGATGCTGTTTCCCGCGCAGCCCAATTCCGGCAGGCAGTATCCCAACCCCGCCTGAATGAAATCGCGGCTGGATTCGTAAAGGAGCAGTCCCGCAATCTGGTCGTTTTCATCGGGGTTGAACAACATGCTGACCTCTGCCATGAAATCTCCCTCGGGGACGGGCCTCAGTAATACGTTTTTTGCATTTTTCAAATTGACATACCCTGCAACCGCATTGATTTGCAGCGTGCCCGGCACGGCGTCCATGCTCCAGCCTGTCGGCACTTCATTTTGCCAGAACCATCCCGTGCCAAGTCCTCTATCGAAATCATCGCGGAATATTAATTCTTTTTGAAATTCTTGTGTCGTGTCAAGGGCGGGGGTGGTTATCAATAGATCATCGGGTGTAATATATGGCGTGACCGCCGCCATCTGTGTGGCGTTTTCTGATAGATTGCTAAAGTTGGGAGGCGGAGCAGGCGGGGTAATGGACGCGCTGCATCCATATAACAAAAACAGCCCGCAAAGTAAAAGCAGGGGAAGGGTTTTCCTCATAAGTCGCCTTTCCGGCAGAGACCCAATGTTTTTACGCCGCGTCTCCGCTCAAATGATCGTCTGGGTGTGCTAAAGTTTGATTGCACTTCCAAGTATATACCAATCCAGTCATTAAACAATCTTTCGCTTTAACAAACCTTTGCTTATTCGCGCATCGAGAATTGAAATTCTTGCGTAGACTGTTTACGACTGGGTTCTCTACCGTACATCTTGCTTTTTTACCGCCAAGTCCGCCAAGTTTTAATGGCTGTCTTGGCGGTTCGATTTGTAGGTTTGTACGGTAGTGAACGACTGGGTATAATCTTTGCGATGAAACGCTCTTCTTTTTTGACCCTGACGTTGTTGTATTTGTTGACGCTTCGCCCCGCCTCCACGCTGACGTTGAACCTGATTCCGTCCATGCGGGCGGATCTTCCGCCGAAACTTTTCTCCCCGAACTCCACCGCCCAGGCATTAATCTCGGAAGTGAATGTCCTGCGCGCTTCGAATGATCTCCCGCCGTATGAAGTCAATTCGATTCTGATGAATATCGCGCAGGCTCACGCCGAATATTTGGCGGATACCGGCGTGCTGACCCAATTCAGTGCGGACGGCAGGCGTCCCTATCAGCGGGCATTGGGCGCGGGGTATTCCGTTGCCGGCGACCTTTCCGTGGGCGGTTTGTTCGCGGAGAATATTCACTCCGCGTCAAACATCCCGCCCGCGGAAGTTGTTGCATTTTGGCGCTCCAATGCGACCTCACTCAAAACCATGCTTTCAGCGGATTTCAAGGACGCGGGCGCTGGCGTGTCTGTCGTCAACGGCGTGGCATATTATGTACTGGATGTCGGCGTATCTGACCCCTCTGTCGGCGCGGGAACGGTTACCGCCGCGCCAGAGACAGTCACACCGTTGGTGATCGGAACGGACGCGATTGTATTTGTCAATACGCCGCTTTCCAACGGCGAAATATTCCACGTCGTCCGAAAGGACGAGGCGCTTTGGAGCATTGCGCTCGCCTATCATACGACCATTGACGAGTTGAAGCGGTTGAACGGACTGGCAGCGGATGAGATATTCGAAGGTCAAACACTGCTGATCCAGCAGGCGGCAACGTCAACGATGACGCCGTCCCCTGCGGTAACTGCCACGTTTGGCATTCCAACCTCAACTGCCACCCCTCCTGTCACGCCGACAGTTACCCCCACTTCGACCACGGTCCCCAAACCGCCGGCATCCTTTCAGAGCGGAGGAATGGCGGCGGGTGTCATCATTTTAGTTGCATTGCTGGCGGCAGGGATCGGCGCTTTATGGGCAGGAAAAAGGAGAAATGGAGCAGCGGATTAACATCACCCGCTTTGTATTACATACAAACTAGCCTGATTCATTCCTGTCTGATATACTATGTTGTGAAAAATATCACAAATAAGAAAGGATAGCCTATGACTGAAGTAAGGATTGATTCCCTGCTGCCTGCGGAGATGGCGACGCGGGCTGAATATCTTGGCGTTCGTAAAGCGGAGATGCCCTTTTTTACGATGTTGATGCTTTCGATTCTTGCGGGCGCGTTCATCTCGCTTGGCGCGGTCTTTGCCACCACAGTTGCGGCTGGGGGGATGTCGGTTTCCGGGACGGACGGCGCAGTCGTTTACACCACGGGATTGCCGTATGGCGTCACCCGCCTGCTGACGGGATTGGTTTTCTCTCTCGGGCTTATCCTTGTCATCGTAGGCGGCGCGGAATTGTTCACCGGGAACAACCTGATCGTGATGGCTTGGGCAAGCGGCAAGGTGACGGGGCGCGCCTTGTTGAGAAATTGGGGCATCGTTTACGTGGGAAATTTCCTCGGAGCCATTGGCACGGTGGGGCTGATGTTCTTTTCCGGTCAGTACGCCTTTGGAGGCGATGCGGTTGGCATCACGGCGTTGAGGATTGCGGTTGCAAAATGTAATTTCACATTTTTGCAGGCGGTTGCTCTCGGTACGCTGTGCAACACCCTCGTGTGTCTCGCCGTCTGGCTGAGTTTCAGCGCCCGGACGACGCTCGACAAGATCGCCTCCATTATTTTCCCCATTACAGCGTTTGTGGCGGCGGGCTTCGAGCACAGCATTGCGAACATGTACTTTATCCCTTTTGCCCTGGTTATCAAAACATTCGACCCTGAATTCATGGCGAAGGTTGGCGGCAAGGTATCGGGGCTGGACGGTTTGACCTGGCAGGCGTTCTTTATCAACAACCTGATTCCTGTTACCATTGGGAACGTCATTGGCGGCGCGGTTCTGGTTGCCGCCTTCTATTGGGTCATATTTCTGCGCCGAAAAGACGACTGAAAAAGGAGAAAAAAACATGAAAGCGTATGTCATGATCAAAGTCCGCGCCGGCGACGTGAAGGACGTCGTCGCAAGCCTTCGCAAGATCGAGGATATTGTCGAGGCGCACATGACGTTCGGTCCGTATGACGCGGTGGCAGTTGTCGAGACGGCGGATCTCGCCCGGCTTGGCAAAATCACCGCGGTGGAAATCCAGCCCATCCCCGGCGTGGAGCAGACACTAACCTGCCTGGCTGTGGATGTGTAAGCCAAAGGCTTGATTTGCATTGTCGGGCTGGCAAGATGTCAGCCCGATTTTTTTTCTAGTAGAATAGCCAGATGACGATTTCCCAATCTGCAAGTAAGCGGCTCGATCAGCTCACTTTTACCCGTTTTGCGGCGATCCTGCTGGTGCTTTTCTATCATGGCACTGCGGGATTCTATGCCTCATTTCTTGGAAGCAGCCCCATCGTGACGGCGCTCCTCTATTCGGCGCCAACCGCTGTGAGTTATCTTTATGTTCTTTCAGGGTTTGTAATGTCGCTGGTGTATTTCCGCCCGAACGAAAAATTCGATGTGGTTGGGTACTGGCGCGCGAGATTTGTCCGCATCTATCCGCTCTATATCATATCGTTTGCCCTGATCAGTTATTACTACCTTGATGGGCTTCTCAGAATAAAACCCCAAAAGATTTTGGCGAATCTGTTCGTCTTGCAGGCGTGGATTCCAGCCTATTCCCAGTCTTTCAACTACGCTTCCTGGTCAATGACGGTTGAGTTCTTCTTTTACGCCTTGTTCCCTTTCCTGACGATGTGGGCGTACCGCCAGTCTACAAGAAAATTAATCTGGATGGCGCTTGGTTTCTGGGCGGTTAGTCAACTGGTCTATTACGTATTGTGGACCGGGTACTATCCAGAATACAGCGGGTTACTCGTTTACTTCCCCCTCTTTCACCTCAATTCCTTTGTCATGGGCGTAACAGGCGGCATTTGGTACTTGCGCGAAGGACGGCTTCAGCCGCTTAAACCCGTTACGATTCTCCTTGCGCTGGCGGGAAGCGCGCTTCTGGCAGCCGGCTATACCGTCGCAAGCACGGTGTATTATCCTTCGCTTCCGCACAGACTCCAGCCGATGGGCGGGCTGCTTGCCCCGATCCTGATTTTGTTCGTTGTTTCGCTGGCGTTGGACAAATCATGGCTTTCGGTGAAGCTTCTCGACCGCCCCGCGCCGGTTGCGCTGGGAGAAACCGCCTATGCGATTTATATACTTCATGTGCCGGTTGCCTGGCTGTACGAACGCGCGCTGGACGCTTCCTCGTTGTCGAACCCGCGCTCTGTGTTCGACGTGACCTTTCTGCCGATGATGATGACAATTGGCTTGATCGCCCATTTTTATGTGGACACCCCCCTGCGCAGATGGCTCAAAAGAATGCTTGCGCGCATCAGCGAACCGCTCTTTCTTCTCGACCTTGGGATTATCGCGCTTTCAGCCTTCATTATATTCCGCCTGCGCTTTGGAGATGGGCGGGTATATTTATCCTACCGTGAAATGGAACGGGTGTTTTTTTGGTCGGCATTCTTTATCAGACCCATGCTTTCCGTCATGTTCAATTCATTGCATCCTGCCAGCCTGCGTCTTCCCATTGGACAAATGGCGCGGCGGGTGTTTTTCTCCGCCACGCTTGGCTCGTTGATCGTCGCTGCCGTTGTGTTTACCGGTTATCTGACAGGCTGGTTGGAAAACTTCCCGCGCAGCATATTTGCGCTGGATTGGCTGATCGTCCTGTCGCTGTCCCTGCTGGCGCGGTTGGCGCTCCGCCGGTTCCACAGGCTCCAGCCTGCGCCGCTCCCAGCCTGATTCATGGCGGACGTTTCAAAACGTCCGCCATTTTCTTTGTGGTATCCTTGCCTTTCCGCTTATGAAAAACCTAATCCGTGCCGCCGCTTTTCTGAAACCGTATACGTGGCAGGTGGCTGCCACGCTGGCGACGCTGCTCACCATCACAGGGTTGAACCTTCTCGTCCCGCGCATCATCCAAAATGTGATTGACGACGGACTTTTGGGCGGCGACACCTCCTACCTGATCCGTTCCGCGCTTCTCCTTCTCACACTTGGGCTTGGTTCAGCGCTTCTGGGCTTGGGCAACCGCTATGTCTCTGAGTGGATCGCCGCCCACGTCGGCTATGACCTGCGGAATCGCATGTACGACCACATTCAGTACCTGCCTTTTGCCTATCACGACCACGCTCAATCCGGGCAGTTGATCTCGCGCTGTATCGAGGATGTGCGCGCCATCGAAAAGTTTGCGGGCTCCTCCATCGCGGAACTCGTCCGCTTCGTTCTGCTGACCATCGGCATTCTCGCCGTGATGGTCTCCACGAACGCCCGGCTTGCCGTGATTGCATTGTTGCCGATGATCCCCCTCATCTTGATGACGGGCAGTTTTGGCGCGAAGATCGGAAAATTGTTCTTTGCGGTGGATGCGGCGGTGGGCGAAGTTTCCAACCGTTTGCAGGAGAATGTGACCGGGGTGCAGGTCGTCCGCGCGTTTGCGCGGGAGAAATACGAGATCGAACGCTTCGAAGCCGCCAACATGGACGTGTTTCGCAAATGGGTCAAGGTCATTGATGAATGGGCAAAGATCATGCCCACCACCAACTGGCTGACCGCGCTTGGCACGATCCTGATCCTGTATTTTGGCGGGCAAATGGTCATGGATGGGACGCTGACCATCGGGGCGGTGGTGGCGTTCAACGCCTACATCCTCATGATGGCGGAGCCTGCCCAGGCGTTGACGGGACTCGTCAACGCGGGCGGCGAAGCCGCCGCGGGCGCTCAAAGGGTGTTTGAGGTCTTGGATACAGAGCCAGCCATAAAGTCCGGGGAAGAAGCGGTGGTTTTGTCCACGTTGAAGGGTGAGGTGGAATTTCGCAACGTCTCGCTGAAATATCAGGATGAAAAAGTCCCATCGTTGACGGATATAAATTTGAGCGTGACGCCAAATCAGATCGTCGCGCTGATCGGGCAGACAGGCTCCGGCAAGACCTCGCTTGTAAATTTGATACCCCGTTTTTACGATGCGACCGAAGGCGCGGTTCTGGTGGACGGGCATGACGCGCGCGAAGTGAACCTGACTTCCCTGCGAAGGCAGATCGGGATTGTCTTGCAGACCTCGCTTTTGTTTTCGGACACCATTCGCGCGAACATCGCGTATGGCAGACCCGACGCCAGCGAGGATGAAATCGTTGCCGCCGCCAAAGCCGCGCAGGCGCATGAATTCATCACCGGCTTTCCGAACGGCTATGACACGATTGTCGGCGAGCGCGGCGTGACCCTTTCCGGCGGACAGCGTCAGCGCGTGGCGATTGCCCGCGCTTTGTTGATGGACCCGCGTGTTTTGATTCTGGATGACTCGCTTTCCAGCGTGGATACCCAGACCGAAAAGTTGATTCAAGCCGCATTGGATACCTTGATGGAGGGACGCACCACGTTTGTCATTGCGCATCGCCTCAGCACCGTCCGCCGCGCCGACATGATCCTGGTAATGGATAAAGGCAGGATCGTGGAACGCGGCGCGCACGCTGAACTGCTTGCGAGGGACGGCTTGTACAGGGAAATTCACGACCTGCAATTAATGCAGCGCGACGAATTTTCCGAAGAGTTACGGCGGATCGAACCTGTTTTGAGTGAAAAGCCCGCGCATGAAAACACGATCATTGCGAATAGGTCAAATTCGGGCTAACCGACTACCGAACCACCCAACCACCCAACTACATGACCAAAATCATTCCCCCCGCATTCATTACCCAATCCGAAGAGCAGCTGGATAAAGGCTACGATCCCAAAGTTGCGCGCGGACTTTTTCAATTTCTCAAACCGTACTATGGGCGCATGATGGGCGCGCTGGCGCTGATGATCCTCGTCACGGCGGCGGCGGTCTCCGGTCCGTATTTTGTGAAACTCGCCATTGACGAAGGCATCTCCGCCAATAACCTCGCCGCCCTGCGGAATATCGTTCTTGCCTATTTGGCGGTTTCGCTCGCCCAACTGGGATTTAACTATTGGCGCGTGCGCATCATGTCGCGCGTGGGGCAGCACATTCTCTACGACGTCCGCACCGCCATGTTCGCGCATCTGCAAAAACTTTCGCTCAGTTTCTACAACCGTTACAGCGTGGGACGAGTCATTACCCGCGTCATCAACGACGTGGGGACTCTGCGCGAGTTCATTACCTGGGCGGTGCTGGCGATTATCCGCAACCTGCTTGGAATTGTCGGCACGCTCATCGCAATGCTGGCGCTGAATCTCAAACTGTCGCTGCTGACGTTTGCCGTCCTGCCACTCATGGTCTGGGCGACGATCATTTTTCGCAAAACGGCGCGCAAGAATTACAGAAAAGTCCGCGCGGCAGTTTCGTGGACAAATTCAGTGCTGGCGGAAAACGTCAACGGGGTGCGCGTGGTGCAGGCATTCTCGCGCCAGAAGCGCAATCACGAGTATTTCAGCGGATATGTCAACCGTTATTTTCTCGAAACCAGTCTGGATGCGGCGTGGGTCGCTTCGCTCTTCACCCCCGTCGTCGACGCGCTTGGCGCGCTGGCAACCGGACTCATTGTCTATGTCGGCGGGACGGCTGTGCTGGGCGAATCCATCACGGCGGGCGTGTTGATCGCCTTCATCCTTTACATTGACCGCTTCTTCGAGCCGATCCGCGACCTGAGCCGCCGCTTCGATACGCTTCAATCCACAATGGCGGGCGGCGAGCGCATCCTCGAACTGCTCAACACGCCCATCGAAGTTCGGGATGCGGAAAATGCCCGGGTCATGCCGCCAGTTGTCGGCGCGGTGCGATTCGAAAATGTCTCCTTTCATTATTCCGACGACCCAACCCTCGTCCTCGATCACATCGATCTGGATGTAAAACCCGGCGAGACGGCTGCTCTTGTCGGCGAGACGGGCGCGGGGAAGACCACCATCGTCAAACTGCTTGCGCGCTTCCACGACCCCACCGACGGCTGTGTGCTCGTGGACGGCATTGACTTGCGGACGGTGACTCAGGGCTCGCTTCGCGCCCAGATGGGCATGGTACTGCAAGACCCGTTTTTGTTCAACGGTTCGGCGAAGGAAAATATTTTGTTCGGGCGGCTGGATGCCGGCGATGACGAAGTGATCGCCGCCGCGCAGGCGGTGGGGGCGCACGATTTTATTGTCAATTTGAGGAACGGCTACGATACTTCGGTGGAAGAGGGCGGCATGACCTTGAGCGTGGGTCAGCGGCAGTTGATCTCGTTTGCCCGCGCCCTGCTTGCAAACCCGCGCATTTTGATTTTGGATGAAGCCACCTCTTCCGTGGATACGCAAACGGAGCAGGTCATTCAAACCGCGCTGGCGCGTTTGTTGAAAGGGCGCACATCCTTCGTTATCGCGCACCGCCTTTCCACCATCACAAGCGCGGATAAGATCGTGGTGATAGACGATGGAACGATTGTGGAGCAGGGCGCGCACTCGCAATTGCTGGAATCGAAAGGGCGTTACTTCGAGTTATACAAAACGGGATTTCAGGAGTAGCCTTTTCCGGCTTTCCCGCCGCAAAAGAGGCGGGGCGCTGCGCGGACCTCGCTTACTCGCAATTCGTCGTTTCGGCAGTGACCTTGGCGGGAGATTCGCCGCTGGCGTCGAAGGCTGCCACCGTGTATTGATACGATCCCGGAGCGGGGGCGATGTCTTCATACGTGGTGGACCCGGCGGGCAGGTCGTTTAGTTTTGCGCCGTCGCGGTAGATGCGGTAGCCGTTTTCACTGTCCGCCTTATCCACCCAGTTCAGGGTGATGCGGACAACCCCCGAAGTGCAGTCGTAGGTGTAGCGCAGATCGCCCGGCGCGGATAGTTTCGCCGGGGAGGTTGCGCCGACGTTCGTCAGCACGCCCACGGTCAACACGTCCTTGCCGTCGGCATCCACAAAGCTGAAAGTGGATTCATACTCTCCGGGCGCGGCGGGAGCCGTCATGGTGATGTTGATGGTCAGCGTTTCGCCCGGCTGGACGGTGTATCCGAATGGCATGGCGGGGAACGTATCCCCTTGTGTGATGCGCTCGCCGGATTCGAAGATCATTTTATGGGAATCGTCCCATACGCAGGTTCCGGCGTTCTGTATCTCCCAGGACATGACGAAACTGGCGCCGGGCGCGAGGCGTTTGTCCACCTCTTGCTTGTCGTAGGTGACGTTGTTGCGCATCCAGGCGCTGATGCTTGCCCGCTGTTCGCAGCCTTTTTCCGCGGATGGGGTGGCTTGAGACGTGGGGGTTGTATGCGGCGTGGGTGAGGCGGCGCTCGTCAACACTGCTTCCACCGTCCGCGCGGCGGCGGTGGCGAGGTCGCTGCCCTCTTGCGGGGCGGGCGCGCCGAGGTTGCAGGCGGAAAGCGCGAAACTGACGAGAAGCAGAAACAGGGCGGAAGGATAGGGTTTCATGAGGCGGTTCCTTTTTTGGAAATCGAACAGGTGAATTATAGCGTGACTGCCCCTTCTCGACCCTGAGAACCCCGAAGACCGCAAGCGGTGGGAGCGGGAGAAGTAATTGCATGTCATTGCGAGTGGCGCGGAGACGCCACGAAGCAATGACATGCAAAGTGTAGGATAAAATATCGGGCGAGGAGAATGACTTTATGAACAACGTCCGCCCGCGCTTGACTTTAATGAGCGAAGAACAAATTCAGGAGGCGCATCGCAACGTTTTGAGAGTTTTAAGTGAAACCGGCGTGCGCGTCGATTCGCCCTCCATCCTGCAAATGCTCGAACGGAAACTGGGGCTGAAAGCCGAAGACCGCGTCATCAAACTCCCCGCCGAAATCGTTGAGGAAGCCATCAAATCCGCGCCGAAGACGATGGATGTCTATGATCGCCGCGGCGAACACAGGCTTAAACTCGGCGAAGACCGCCTGCGTTTCGGGGTGGGGGTCACCGCGCTTTTTTATCAGAACCCTGTGGATGAAACCCTCGACATCTTCAAGCGCGAGAACTTCCGCGACCTTGTCCGTCTCGGCTCCAGCCTCAGGCATTACGATGTCATCTCCACTGTCGGCATCGTCCGCGACGTGGAGGAAGAACTGGGCGATCTGTACGGCTCGCTCGAGCACATTGCCAACACCACCAAACCGCTCGTTCTGCTCGTCTCCGACGAAAACAAATTCCCTGACGTGCTGGAGATGTTCGAACTCCTGCACGGCAAAGACCTCGGCGACAAGCCCTTCGTCATTCCGTACTTCAACCCGGTCAGTCCGCTCGTGATGAACGCCGGCACGGTGGAGAAAATGAAAGTCGCCATCGAGCGCGGCTTGCCGATCATCTTCTCCAATTACAGCATGGCGGGCGCGTCCACGCCGCTCACTCCTGCCGGCACGCTCACCCTGCTCATGGCGGAGCTGCTTGCGGGTCTTGTCATCAGCCAGACCATCAAAAAGGGCGCGCCCATCCTGCTCGGCATGTTGCCCGTCTATTTTGACATGCGAACCATGCTCAACTTCTACGACCCGCAAAGCATCCTCGTCAGTGTCGCCTGCTCCGAGATGATGAAGCATTGCGGCATCCCGCACTGTTCCACGTCCGGCAGCGGGACAGGCTGGGGCATGGACTTGATCGCCGCCGACACCTACTGGATGAACACCCTCGCGCTTCTTCTCTCACACGGACATCTGGCTCCGTTCATCGGAGATTCCCTCGGCTCGAAGTCTATCGCGCCCACCACCCTCGTCCATTGTCATGAGATCATTGATCAGGCGTTGCGCATCCACGACGGCTTCCAGTTGGATGATGTCAATTCGGCGGTGGAGGAGATCGCAAAGGTCGGTCCCGGCAGGAGTTTTCTCAATCAACCTTCAACGTTGCGGAATTACAAAAGCGGGTATTATGTCAGCGGCGTGTATCCGCGCTACAGCATGGAGAAGTGGCTGGAGGCGGGTTCGCCCCCCGCGCGCCAGGTCCTGCGCGAAAAGACGCAGGATTTGATGGCGTCCGCGCCCGCGCCCGATGAATACGCCGACTTCATCGCGCGCGGCGAAAAATTCATCGAAAAATTCAAAAAATGACGCGTGTTATACTGGCTTGCATAAACGGAGTCTGCGTGCGTACATTCCTTTTCTTTTCGTCCCTGCTGGTTGCGACTCTGGCGTGCGCCATTCCCGGCGCGGCGCCCTCGTCCTCCGATTCCGCGCCGCAGCCAATGGATATGGGCGTGTTGAATACAGCCATCGCGCAAACCGCCGACGCCTCCTGGGCGCTCACCGCGACGAATCTCCCAACGTCCACGCCAACGCCGACCGCCACCTTCACGCCGACTATCACCCCGACCCCCACGCCGACGTTCATCGTTCCATTCCGCACCGCCACGCCGCTGTGGATCATCACGGAGGAGGCTTCCGTCGTTCCAATTGGCACAGCAGGCGGCTCCGGGGGGGCGCAGGAGCAGATCAAGTACACCGGCAAGGAATGGACCTGCCAGCCGGTGGGCAAATACCCTCCGAAGGGCTTTGTTTTCAAGGCAGGCACGCCTTTTGTTGCCTCGTGGACAATCGTCAATACCGGCACAAAAACATGGACCGTGAACGGGGTTGATGTCGTTTATACGGGCGGGTGGCGTCACGAAGAAACGCGCATTCAAGACTTCCACGCCAACGTGCCGACGGGCGGCAGGATCAAGGTCACCGCTTCGTTCATCGCTCCCAAGCGCGAAGGGGAGTACAACTCCTATTTCACTTTAATGGTCGGCAAAAGAAGGTTTTGCCATTTGGCAATATCTTTTGGGGTCGTTGAATAGGCGCTTATCAATGAAATTCTTGTTTTTTGCCTGCACTGGGACGCAGGCACACGTGTGCAAGGTTTTTTCCACCACAGAGAACACGGAGATCACGGAGAAACC